>CAMDOF010000045.1 GCA_945903465.1 Opitutus sp. GAS368 | reverse complement strand
GCCGCGAGCTCACGCAGACGCACATCCGCCGCAGCCCACGAGCGCAACTGGGCCCGCGCCTCGGCGCTCTCCAGCAACACCGCGTTGAGCCGCGCCATCCCTTCGTCCGAAATCGTCCCGTCGAGATAAGCGAGGATCCATTCGGAATGTTCGGTGTTCATGATGGTGCCTCTTGTTTCAGGGTGCCCTCGACGCAGCGCTGCACATCAACGCGGATGCGCCGCAGCAATTGATAAAGTCCATCGACCGTGCGGCCGGTCTGGGCCGCAACATCCTTGATCGCCGTCTCGGTCGCATAGCACGCCAGGGGCAATTTGCGCCGCTCGGCGGGCAAACGATCCACCCACACCTCCAGCGCCGCCATCTGGCGCACCCGCAGCGGCGTTTCGCCGGCACCTTCATCAGCGAGCCTGGCGATCACCGCCTCGTCGAACACCAGCCGGTCGCGGGCCCGGTCGCGACGAAAACGCAGCGCCTCGTAACGCGCGATCACGCAGGCCCAGCGGGGAAACGCTGCGGGTTCGCGCAACTCGGAAAATTTACGCCACGCCACCAACGCGACGTCCGGCATCAGTTCATCGACCTCCGCCGCGCGCGCCACCAGCGACCGCAGATAGCCGCGAATCACCGGCTCGTGCCGCGCGAGCAGCTGCATGAAGATTTCATGCAATTCACGGGGCGAGGAGGGCGGCGGGGTTAACATGCGGAAAAGGGGCGCTCCAGCGAAGGACTCCGGTATCCGGCCCAATCTGACGAACTTTTTTCTGAAAAACCGCCAGCCGGGGATTTGCCAGAGGCGCGGGTTTATTCGCCCGCACCGTGGCACTCACGCCACCCCAGTTTCACCCACGCCCCGCGCGCGCAACTTCCCTTGGAAAACCGCAGAGAGTGGAACCGCCAATCTGCGCTGATTCTCCGGAAACGAGGGCCGTCGAGGCCGTAGGTGCTTGGCCTGATCGGCCCCGCGCGGCCCGCTCTCGGGCAGTTCACAAGAGCGAACATGAGCGACGATGAGCGGTTAATCGTCCGGATAATTTCTTCGCGACGCATGAGCATTCGAATCCGTAACCGTTGGGAGGTTTTCAGCGGCGCCGCACGATTTCGACCCGGGCGCCGACGCCGCATAGGCCGATGAACTACGGGGAGCGCCCTTACGGAGCCCAACGGCCGGCGGCTTGACTCGCCGCAAGACCTCGGTATGCCTTTTTTTGTGAATAAGGCATACACCATCAAAGAGGCGCAACGCAGCCTGGCCGCGGTGGTCCGCACGGCCGAACGAGGCGACCTCGCCACGATTACCCGGCACGATCAGCCGGTGGCGTATGTCATCGGGGCGGAGCGCCTCGCGGCGATGGCCGAGACCATGGAGCTGCTGGCGAATCCCGCCGCGATGAAAGCCATCCGCGACGCCGAAGCTGGCAAGGGCAAACTCTATGACGCTGCGGACCTTCCCGAGTGAGCTTCCAGGTCAAGGTTCGCCCGCAAGTCTGGGTTTTCGCCACGACCCTGGGGTTGGAACATCGGCGGGCTTTCAAGCGCGCCGTGACCGGCCTCGCGACGGAAAAGGGCGACATCAGGGCGTTGGGCGACAATCTTTCCGGTTACTATCGGCTTAAGGTGGCACGCTACCGGGTGATCTTCCGCTATACGCCGGGACAGGTGATTGAGTGTGTTTTCGCGGAGGAAAGAAAACTGGTCTACGAAATTTTTGAATCCGAGATGAATCGGATTCTGCAGGACGAATCGCCGCGCCCGCCCGCGGGTGATCAGCGCAGCTAACGGCGACGAAGTCGCTCGGTCCTCCTCCGGCGGCCAAGCCGAAGGATCGGCCAAGACATACCTCCGTAGATGGCGCGGATCGGCGGAAGTTCTCCTGCATTTTTCTGCGGGGTCTGCGAAATCTGCGGTAAAAATTCTGCGGTTTGACGATTATCGCATACCTACACGATCCGGACGGATCGCCGCACCCGTTCCGCGAAGATTTTTTCTGTCGAGCGAACAGAGTTCGGACACCGAGTCCACAGGGCGAAAACACGCTGTCTTCCCCGGTAACCCGATGGCTGGGCTGCGGGTCCTCTGTGGCTCATGCCTTGGTTTAATTCCGGTGTGAATTTTCCAGGATCGCGTCGACCGCCAGATCCTCCAGCGCCGCTGGCGGGCGCGAAAAGGGAGTCGTCTTCAATCGGAAAACCATCTTTCGCTACTGGGCCAGGTGGACGGGGCCAGGTGGACGGGGTCAGTCCGCTGATTGCACTGTCCGCTGCGAGAGATCGCCGCGCACGGCGGCGGGATGCCCCCTCTGGAATGTCGTCGCGATCCAACGATACGGCGCAGCCACCGTGGTTCGCAGCGTCCGGGCGATGGCGACCTTTCATCCGACGCCTTTTGGCGCGCTTGCCGCGTCCGCCAAAGACTTGCCGGCTTCTTTGAACGCGGCGTCCAACGCCTGTGGCCACCACGCGCACTTGATTTCGGCGATCTCCGTGGGGGACATTTCCGGTGACAACGCAGATGGGCGGGTTGGCGGGCGCTCGCCCTCCGACAGCCTGCTGGGCCAATCGCCCAACCGCCAAAATAGGCGCCGCGCCCGTTGCGATCGTCGTCGCGCGTTGCCGCGATGTTTGCCCAATGGTCGAGGTATGTGCGCCAGGGATCGCTTTTGGTCTCGAGTCCGAGAGACGGGAACCGTTCGGCGGACTGGAACCAATCGCGTGGGGTCGCTGGCAGGCAGTGCCAGAGGCGGCTGCTCCGCTATGCGCCCACCCGGTCCGCGGCGAGGGGGTCGGGCACGGGCGTCTTGCCGAGGGGATTGCCCGTGAAGCCGAAGTCGCTGAAGCCCTGATCGTCGCTGACGATGAGCAGGCCATTGGGCTTGGCGCCGGGGCGCTGGGCCATCGCTGCCGAAGAGGCGCACAACGCCAACAGCAAAAGGACGAGGCGCACCGGCGCGTGAGAACGTGGCACCATTGAAATCAGAACGCGCGTGTCACCGTCACGCTCCACCGCCGTGGCTGTTGGAAAAGGAAGCGGTAAGTGCCCGTGTTGTCTTTGTCCGTGATAATGAGGTCGTCGTTCGCGAGGAGGTTGTCGACATTCAGCTGCGTGCGAAACGGCCCGAACTTCGTCGTCCACGTCTTGCCCAGCATCGCGTTGATCAGAATGACCTCGCCGCCAAAAACGGGGGCGAAGTTGCGGGTGGCGTCGTAGCCGGTCACAGGCTTCGAGCGGTAATTCACCCCGCCGCCGAGGCTGAGCGAGTCATACCATTCGCCGGTTTGGCGAAACGTGTAGGTGCCGAAACCATTGACGCGGTATTTCACCGTCTGGCGCGGGGACTGGCCCTCGGCGCGGCGGATGACGGCGAGCCAGGTGTTGGCGCTGCGGATCGCATCGGCGATGGTGGGATTCACGTTCGTGTCGATCCCGGTGAACGGCGAGATGAGCGGGCGCGTGGCGTTCTGCTGCCAGAGCGCGAGGTTGCTCGCGAGATAGGCACCGGCACGGGGGAGCGTGCGGGACTGGACGACCTCGGTCTCACTCGCATTGAGCGCGAGGCGAAAACTGCGGGTCGGATTGGCGGTGAGTTCGACCTCCCAGCCGCGTCCGGTGTTGTCGGTGCTGTCGCGCGGGCTCTGGATCTGTTTGCCGACCTGGCCGAGAGCCTCCCAGATTTCGTTGATAGCAGGAACCAAGCTCGTCGTGACCGAGGCGTCCGCCGAGGTGCGATTGGTCTCCGTGAGTTTGTAGCGGGACACGTTGAGGTTCACTTTGCCCTGCCAGAATGCCAGCTTCACACCGACATCCGTGCCTTTGCCGAAACGCGGCCCCATCGGTTGGTCGTTAATATCGATCGGCGTCTGCGGAACGAAATTATTCGAGTTGTTGTAGACGAGGCCGAGCCACGGCAGTGCACGGAACACGATACCGTAGGTGCGCGTGTTGCCGGCAAAGTCGGTGTTCGATTGCCTCGCGAGCTTGCGACTGAACTCGCGCGTGACCGGGTCGCGGGTCGCATTGCCGCCGTTCCAAAAATCCTGCATATCGCGGCGGAGGCCCCACGTGCCGATGATTCGTTCCGACCAGAGGCTGCTCTGGCCGGCGAGCATCAGTGAATCGGTCGTGGTCGTCTGAACGTTGCTCGTATCGCCCGTCCGTCGAAAGCCAGCGGTGAATCCGTTCATCCCGACCAGCGGAAACTCTTTGTAGTCGAGCCCGCCGCGTTTGCGCGGATCGCTCGACGAAAAATCGAGGTAGGTGCGGCGCCAGATTTGGTTGTTGGCCGACGTGATATCCAACGAGTAGGTCGCGTTGCCAGCCGGCGTGACGTTCACCTCGTTCAACGCCTCCGTGAAGCCGACCGTCTGCTCGCTCGAAGCGAGGCCGGCAAAACGATGCATCCCCAGCCCGCGCTTTTTCAAGTCGAGTTCATACGCAGCGGTCGCACGCCACGTCTGCGTGTCGTTGTCGATGTCGCGGTAGGTGGGCTGCGCCTGCACGTAGAGTTTTCCGGCGTTGGGGTTGCGTTGCCCGGCATTGGCCGGGAGGGATCCGTTGGGCAACGGAGTGCTCGGGATGAGCGCGTTCACATCGGCGAACGCCCCCATGTTGCCCCAACCGACCCCAAAGTCCGCGCGGCGCAGATCGCGCTGCCGGTTGTAAGCTACCTCGAGCACGAGATCGCCGAGACGTTGTTCAACGAAACCCGACCACGTGCGATACCAGTTGTCCGAGCCTGTGCCAGGGCCGCCGAGATAAGCGGCACGCGGCACCAGGGAAAAATCGGTGAGCGCGCGGGCGTTACCAGCGAGGGTCGGAGAACCGGGCGCGCGGGTGGTCTGGCGCGTGTTGGTCCAGGCGACGAGCGGCGTGGTCCCCACGGGATCGAACACGACGAAGCGGTTGCCGTTCGCGATCGTGCCACCGATCGCCTCGGTATTGTTCGCGGCGATGGATCGGCCGGCCGCGATCCAGTCGCCCGTGTAGTCCGAGCTGGGCCAGGGCATGGCGTTGAGCTGCTGGCGGTCGGCGTATTCGCCCTGCAGGCGAATCTCCGTGTGGGCGAAGGGCCGGTAGATCGTGGAAAGGGCGCCCGCCTTGGTCTTCAGGAACTCAAACTCGCGCCAACTCTTCCGATCCTGCCAGAGCACGTTGGCGCGGACGGCGACGGTTTTTCCGACGCTGCGGTTCACGTCGCCAGTGGCGCGATAGTCGTCCCAGCTCCCGACACGCACCTGCACGTGATCGGTGGACTTGCCGGCGACGTGCGCCCGCTTCGTCGTCGTGTTGACGATGCCGCCGGGGCCACCGACGCCAAAGAGGATCGAGTTGGGCCCGCGGGAAAAATCCAGTCGCTCGGTGTTGAACACATCGCTGGAGACGCGCCACGTGAAGAAATCCCGACCCAGCGAAGCGCCGGTGAAGCCGCGCACTTGGATATTGCCGTCACTCTGCTGCGCGGAGGCGAGGCCCGTGTAGTCGGTAAATTCCCGCGACGCGTTCATCGCATACTCCATCGCGCCGAACGTGCTGAGCGCGCCGATGTCATCGAGAAACTCCTTGGTGAAAACGGAAATCGCGGCGGGCGTGTTGCGCAGTTCAGTGTTGAGGCGGCTGCCGGAGAGGGAGTTTGCCGCGGCGTAGCCGACGTCGTTGTCCGTAGAAACTTGGAACGGGGAAAGCATCACCGGGTTATTTACCTCCGTCGACTCACGGGTCGAAGGGGCGCTCGCCGGGGTCGATTGAGCGAATGCGACCGGCGGCAGGAGCAGGAGCGGCACGGCCAAGGAAAAGTAACGGCAGGTTTTCATGGAGGGTTTGGTGGAGGTGGAGGCGGAAGCTAACGTTGAAAATCGGGATTCCCGTGGCAAAGGTTTCGAGCGGGAAACGGGGAGCGTCAGGCCCGAGGCCGGCGAGCGGGCCCGTACTGCTGGCGAACGTGTCCGTCTCGAAGCCCAAATGGTGCAACCTACTCACGAAGAGATTGGCGAGCGGGAAGTTATTGGTGGCATCGAAGGCGAGGTGTTTGCCGAGCTGCGCAATTAAAAACTCGGGAACCCTCCGCCCCGCTGCGCGACCGCGTCCCAGCCGCACGGTTACGGCAGCAGCAGCGATTTTCCGGCACGAAAGTCACCGCCAGCGCCCGCATGACCAATGCGCACATCCGCAAACATTGCGCGATCGACTCCACGCTCGGTGACCTGCGGCAACCGGCGATGGAGCAGCTCAGCCTCTCCGCCCGCGCCTACGATCGCATCCTCAAAGTCGCGCGCCCCATGGCCGATCTGGGCGCCGCCGACCGCATGAGGCCCCGCACCTGCGCGAAGCCATCCAATACCACAGCCTCGACCGCACGGCGTTTTATTGAGAAAAATAGGAGAACTGCCGCCGGCGCTCTCTCCCTCAGCAGTTGATTTATTCGGGCGTTTTTTTACTTCACGCAGCTAGTCGTAGGCCTGGCATGTCCGAATATCGTTCCTTTAAACTAATCCGCTTCGCGGAGATCAGACGTCGGTGCGCTTCCCTCAAGCAACCACGGAGGATACGCAAGCGACGAACTGTCCGGCGAACTGTCCGCCCTGTGTTCGCATCGACTGGCACGCTATCTATCTACTGTTTCAATTTACGCTCAGTACTCACGTGAGGGGGATTTGCAGCGCGGTCTTGGTTGCCATCTTCTTAAGAGTCAGCCCCGGATTCCAGCGCCCGAGCGTCGTGTGGGTGATGGGATGTTCGGGAATTCCCGTTTCGTTGCGCTCCACGGCGGCGATCAACTGGTCGATCGCCACCGCGCCAATCACTTCACCCTCCTGCAGCACGCCGCTCAACCGATCACCGGCCTTCGGCACCAGCAAGCCGACCAGACCAAGATCCCCCGGCACACGGCTGCCCGTCGCGCGGATAAACTCCTCCAGTTTTCCGAGCACCGGACCAATCACGACATCCGGTCTTTCGCGCTCCAGCCACCGCTCCACGTTTTCTTTCGTCCACTCATCGACAAACAGCGGCTGCGGCGCCGCGACGCCGAACCGCTCGCACGCCGCGAGATAGGCCCCCTCCCAGCGAAATTCCAGCCGCTTGATCGTCTCCAGCCGCACCGCGAGCCCCGGCCGCCGATAACCCAGTTTCAGGCATTGCTCCATGGTCAGCAGCATCGACTGGTAGTAGTCCGTGGTCACGCGATGAAACGCCCGCGTCGTCGGCGTGAGCCCGAGCACCACCGTCGAAAACGCAGACCAGTTCAAGTCGATGGTCGTGTGCATGTCGGGCATGGGCGCGATCAGCAGCCCGTGAATGCCGCGCGCCTCCAGCACCTGGCTGAACCGCTCGTTGCTCATGCCTTCGCGATGCAGCCAGAAATGTTCGAGCTGATAGTTGCGCTCCTGCGCCCGCGCCTTGGCGCCGGCAAACATCTGCCGGAAAATCGGCGAGGGATGCTGCCGCCAGCCGTCGGCCGTGGGAAATGCGGTCACATACGCCAAGGTGAGCCGTTGCGCCGGCTCCAAGTGCCGCCGCCGGCTCCGCATCAGCGCCGCCACGAGTGGATTTGGCCGGTATCCGAGTTTCCGGCATGCCTCCACCACGCGACGCCGCGTCGCCTCCGACACATCGCGCTTGCCCGAAAGACACTTCGAGACAGTAGCGACCGACACCGTGGCGTGCCGGGCGATGTCGCGCATGCTGACGGGGGCATTCATGGGAGGCGTGACGATCGGCCTCGGTCCCGCGGTGCGCAATGGTTTTGTCGATCGTGGGGAACTCCGATCGATCCACCTGGCCGCGCCGCAACCGGCACGGCTACCAGGATGAATTGCCGTAGCCACACTGCTTTTTCGGTGCGGGGGGGGATCGTCAACTGGAAGATGCGCTCCCGTTCCCACGACCCACCATCGCTCTTCGTAACGATTTACGTAACGTCCGGCTTTCCGACCATTGCGCGCATGCCCAAGGTGTCTTTTTTCAACCCGCAGACTTCGCTTGCGTCCACCCGCGCGGTCCGGTCGGCGAACAGCCCCCACCCCTCCATGAAGAACCTCGGCCCGTCCGCCGCATTGCTACTCGGCCTCACTCTCGTGCCGTCCGGATTTAGCGCAGCGACCGAACGCAAGGATTCGCTCCTGCCGCCCGACGTCTACACGGCCCCCGTACCCGACCGGTACCTTGACGAAAACCGGATGTTTCTCTGCGGCCCGGGCATCACGATCTCGCGCGGCGGCCGGCTGTGGGCCACGTTCAAGACGGGTGACATCGGCGAGGACGAGGACAACTGCACCGTCGTCATCACGAGCGGCGACCGCGGCGAGACCTGGAGCAAGCCCGTCCTCGTGGTCGACATCGACGGCCCGGTGCGCACCAACGACCCGGGCATCTGGACCGATCCGAACGGCAAGGTGACGCTGATGTGGGGCCAGGTGTACGGTTTCTGGGACGGCCGCGGCGGTTATTGGACGATGACGGCCGAGAACGGCGACGACGAGAACACGCGCTGGAGCCAGCCGGTGCGGCTGAGCGACGGCTACACGAAGAACAAGCCGTTCATCACGCGCGACGGCACGTGGCTTTACCTGATCGAACACTTCGGACCGAAGACTAGACGCGGCCGCTTCGCGCGGGGCCAGCCCATGGAGCCGGAACTGACGTTCTCCCTGCCCGAGCTGCATCACGCCAACGTGTTCGCCTCCTCCGACCAGGGCCGCACCCTCCGTTTCCTGTCCCACGCGCGCATTCCGACGACCGACCAGACGTTTCAGGAGCATATGCTCGTCGAGAAAAAGGACGGCACGCTCTGGCTGCTGGGTCGCGCGAAGTACGGCATCGGCGAAGCATTCTCCAAGGATCAGGGCCGCACCTGGACCGACCTCGCGCCGGCGAAGGGCATCCAGGGACCGTCGTCGCGCACCTTCTTCCGTCGGCTCGCCTCGGGCAACATCCTGTTGGTGAAAAACGGATACGACATCGACCGGCCTTCGCCGCGCACGCACATGACGGCTTTTCTTTCCGAGGACGACGGGGCGACGTGGCCGCACCGCCTGCTGCTCGACGCGCGGGCCACCTCGTATCCCGACGCGGTGCAGGACGACGCCGGCACGATCCATCTCGTACACGACTTCGAACGGACCGGCGCCAAGGAGGTCGTCTTTCACCGCTTCACCGAAGCGGACATCAAAGCCGGCAAGATCGTGGCCGACGGCTCCGTGCTCGGCCGGATCGCCAACCGGGCCGGGCATCGCACGCTCAACGCCAAGGACTACGACAGGTGGAAAGCGGAACGCGACGCGCGCCCGTGAACGGACCCGGCGGCGCGGCGCGCGGAGCCCGCCTCCCGGAATCACTGGCGCCGCCACGTAACGATTTTCGAAACGGCCGCATCGCGAATCTGGCGCGCAAGGCCACCCTGCCGTTCAGTCCGCCAGCGTCGCCGTTCCTCTCGGTTGATTCAATCCGCCACATTACCATGAAAACCCGTCTGCCCTTTCTGTCGCCGGCCTCCGTCGGTAACCTCTCCGTCGTTCCGTCCGTTTCGGCCCGACGGTCTTTCGGCACCCGCTGGCGTGCATTCCGTCTGATGGCGGTGATCGTGGCGCTGCCCATCGCGGGGGTGGAGCGCGCGCCCGCCGCCGCCCCGGCCACCCAGGGCGCAGGCGTCCTGGAGGGTCGCGTGTTCAACGCGACCAGCGGCGTGGCGCTCGGGAACGCCCGCATCACCATTACGCCGGGCGGACTCACGGCGTATTCGGATGCAAGCGGGGAATTCCGGGTCACGAACGTTCCGCCGGGTGAAGTCCGGGTGAGCGTGTCGTACGCGGGCATGGCGACGAAGACCGAAATCGCTTCGGCTTCGGCGGGAGCCGTGACTCGCCTGACGGTCGACCTGGCGCGCGCGGCGGTCGCCGGCGAAAAGAGCGGCGATCAGGTGGTGGAGCTGGCGACGTTTCAGGTGACCGCCGAACGCGAGATGAGCGCACAGGCGCTGGCGATGAATGAGCAGCGGGCCGCGGTGAACATCAAGAACGTCGTCGCGATGGATGAGTTTGGCAATCGCGGGGACGAGAACCTGGGGGAGTTCCTGCAATTCCTGTCGGGCGTGTCCGTCTCGATCGACGGTGACGTCGGCCCCAACGGCGCATCCTTGCGCGGATTCTCCCCGAGTTTCTCCAATGTCACCATCGACGGCGGCTCCGTCGCGACGGCGCGCGGCACCAACCGCCAGGCCACCACGACGGACGTGCCGTTCTCCAACGTGTCACGCGTCGAGGTCACCAAGGTGCCGACACCGGACCAGCGTGCGTCCGGACTCGGCGGATCGATCAATCTGATTCCAAGCAACGGCTTCGAGGTGAAAAAACGCGTCTTGAACTACCGCGTCTCGACCCTGTTCCACAACACGAACGGAGCCTCGATGCGGTGGAATCGCGGGCCGAACCCCGATGCGTCGCCACGCTACACCCTGCCCTCGGCCAATGTGAGTTACCAGGGGCCCCTCAGCGAGCGGTTCGCGGTCACGGCGAGTCTGTACAACACGTGGCGGCTCAATCCTTCGTACAATGGGATCAAGGAACTTGACGTCCAGCCGACGTGGGATCGCGGCCGCAACATCCAGACGGCCGGCGCATGGCAGTCGCTCATGGCTTGGACGCAGACGTACGGCGGGCAGCTGGGTTTTGCCTGGAAGCCAACGTCCCGGGACCTCGTCTCGATCAGCGGCGAGATGAAGAACTACCTTTACGACGTCTCGCGCAGCCGCCTGGCCGTGACGTACGGCGCGGGCGCGACCGGCGGCGAAACGTTCACCCAGGGGGCCGCGACCGGCGTCGGATCGACGGCGATGGGTGGAGGCTCCGGCATCTACCAACGCGATTCAAAGCAGCAGCAGCTCAACCTGAAATACGCGCACCGCGGCGACCTCTGGCGCTTTGATCTGGATGGCGGGCTTTCCGCCGCCCGGTACCAGGAGCACGACGCCGACAACGGCTATTTCACCACGATCAATGCGCAGCTCACGAACCTGGTCATCCGCGGCGACGACATCTTCCGGACCGGCATCGCGCGGCAGTACACCGTCCGGGACCGGACGGGCGCGCCGGTCGACATCTTCAAGGGCGAAGACTATACGATCAACTCGGCGGTGGCCCGCAGCCGGCGCACGTTTTCCGAAAATTCGTTTGTGCGGGCCAACGGCAGCCGCGAGTTCAACGCCATCGTCCCGTTCGCCCTGAAGTTCGGCGTGGCCTCGGACCAGCAGGAACGCGCGCAGCGCAATCGCTCGTTCACCTACACGTTCCGGCCCAACGGGGCTTCGAACGCCCCAGCCCTGCGCGCCGGCAACTTCGACGTCTTCGACGAGGACTACCTGCGGGTTGCGCCGAAGGTCTACGGCCATGCCCTGCGGGACATCAGTCACACGAAAATGTACGATCTGTACCTGAGGAACCCGTCCTGGTTTGTCCTCGACGAACCGGGCGCCCACCAGAACCAGGTCACCGGCTCGTTCGAGTTTACGGAGACGATCTCGGCCGCCTATCTACGGGGTGACCTGCGGCTCCTGCAGGACCGGTTGACCGTGGTGGGCGGCGTGCGACTGGAGGAAACCGACATCAAGGGGAAGGGTCCGCTGGATGACATCAACGCCCAGTATCAGCGGAATCCGGACGGCAGCTTCGTGCGCACCGCCGCCGGCGCCCGCGTTCTCCTCACGAACGACGCGCTCACGCTGCGCCGGCTGCGCTACAAAGAGCGCGGGGCGTCGACCCACAGCAACTACCACGGTTATTATCCAAGCATCAACGCGAGCTACCGCGTTTCGGATCATTTTGTCGCGCGGACGGCGTACGCGCAGACGATCGGACGTCCCGGCGTGAACCTGCTGATCCCCGGGACCACGATCAGCGATCCGGAGGCGACGAACCCGACGATCACGGTCAACAACCCCGGGCTGCGTCCCTGGACCGCGGACAACTACGATCTGACGTTCGAGGTCTACGACGTGAAGGGCGGCTCCGGTGCGGTGGGCTTTTTCCAGAAGGACGTGCGGGATTTCTTCGGCTCGGTGCAGACACCGGTCACCGAAGAATTGCTCAACCAGCAGGGGTTGCCCACTGACGGCACCTACAACGGCTACCAGTTCCGCACGATGGAGAACGCGGGCAACGCCCGGGTGCGCGGCGTAGAGTTCAGCTATCGCCAGCAGCTTTTCTTCCTGCCGGGACTGCTCAAAAGCCTGCAGTTGAACGCGAATATCACCAAGCTCCGGCTCGAAGGCGGGCGACTCGCCGACTTCTCTGGTTTCGTGCCGATGAGCTTCAGCACAGGATTGAATTTCATCCGTCCGCGGTACCTTGTGAAATTCACCTATGTCTATCAGGACGGCTTCGCCACCAGTGCGGTCAACGCGAGTGCCACGGAGCTGCCCAATACCTTCGCGTACCAGAACAAGTACAAGCGCTACGGCGTCGAGGCGGAATACAGCCTCAAAAAACATTGCACCGTCTTCCTGGGAGCGACGGATCTGGGCCGCCGGTCGTGGATCACGATGCAGTACGCGCCCTCAACTCCGGACTACGCGCGCTACACCCGGAACCAGACGAACGGATACTATATCGTCACAGGCCTGAAAGGCCGGTACTAATTCTCTTTCGATGAACCGACTGCGGACTTATTTGAAGCCACGCCCTCGCGTTTCACGATGACCCCGTCTGGTTCGCACCCGCGACGAGCGTAACGATAAGACACTTCGAGACAGTAGCGACCGACACCGTGGCGTGCCGGGCGATGTCGCGCATGCTGACAGGGGCATTCATGGGTGCGCAGAACCATGCGCAGGCGCGTGCGACGCGCAACACTTACCGCGTCGGGCCGGGTCGCCAGCCATTTCCCGATTACGGTGGCCCGCGGGTTTAACGGAACGGCGGTTTCCAACCGCCGCAATGCCGGCCGACCAATCTAGGCGCTTGGAAAGCGCCTCCCCGCTGGCCGCGACCACTTCGCTGAGCCGTCAACGGTCAACCGTTGCATCGGGGCGCAGGCCGGCGGTCACTCGTTCTTCGTTGGTCCCGATGGTTGCGGCTCCTTCGTCTCCACGCGCACCGACGCCACGCTCGAACTCCTCGCCGAAATGGGCCTCTCCGACGACTACCACGACTACGACGTGATCACGACGACCAATTCGAAGAACTCGGTCACGACCGACGGCCTTGAGTGGAGCTGGCGCCAGTCGCTGAAGCCCTTCGCCGCCTTGCCAAAGTGGACGCGCGGCCTCCAGGTTTGGGTCAACGGGTCATAACGCGACATTCAACAGATTCAGCCGTTTGTCGAAAGTCGCGTTTTGACCCGTTCGGTTCGGACATCCTCGCTGGCGCGGCGCCGCAGCGCTGCCAGCGCGCCATACTCGAAACGGTCAGCAAGCTGCGCAGCATCCCCGTCGGCGCCTGGTCGCTCGGCACCTGAATCGGGGAATGGGCCTCGCGCCTACGTCCGGACCGGCGGCGCCGGTTCTGGGAAGAGCGGCACGGTCGGATCGATCTTTAACCAGACGACGGTACTGATCACCGACATCACCACGATGGGAATCAGCGGTAGGTCGTAGCTGCCATAGGCACCCACAATATGGCCGAAAATGACCGTGGTGAGAAACGAACCAAACTGCCCGGCCGTGTTCATCGCCCCGGTCACCGCGCCCGCGTGTTTTCCGCCGATGTCGAGACAGACCGCCCAGGCCACCGGGAGCATGAAATCGGAACCGGCATACGCCAGCGCGAGAAACGCGACCGTCCACCCTTTGTCCTGGGTCAACAGCGCCGCCGCCAGGAACCCCGCCGACACCCCGTGCCCGACCAAGCCGACGGTGCGGCGGCCCCATTTCAGCCCGATCCGTTTGACCAGCAGATCGCTGACGATGCCACCCGCGAGATTCGCCGCCGCCCCGCAGACAAAAGGAATCCAGGAGAGTTGTAAAAGGTCGGCCTTGGTGTAGCCGCGACCGTTCTCGAGAAAGATGTGCAGCCAGGTGAGAAAGAAGAAAGCCGACCAGCAATGCGTGTGGTACATCAGCATCAGCCACCACAGGTTCGGGCGTGACAGGGCCACCCGCCACCGGAGGGGCTGATGGCTCCCCGCCGACGGCGCCGCCCCAATCTCAGCCCGTTCCGCCTCGGTGACTCCGTCCTTCTCCGCCGGCGTGTCACGAAACCACCAATACCACACCACGGCCCAAGCAATCCCGGCCAGACCGAACACAAAAAAGGCCATGCGCCACCCGTAGGCCTGCTGAATCGGGATCACGAGCAACGGCGAGAGGCCGGCGCCGAGCTTGCTCGCCATCCAGACAAATCCCTGCGCCCGCGCCCGTTCGACCTTGGGGAACCAGCGCGCGATTGCCGCCGAGCAGTTCGGATACGCGCCCGCCTCGCCCGCCCCGAAAAGAAAGCGCGCCGTCACCAACGACCAGAAACCGGTGACCATGCCGCTCAACGCCGTGAATGCGGACCACCAGATCACGATCCGCGTCATCACCCGGCGCGGCCCCAGGCGATCGGCCATGGCTCCGGTCGGAATCTCAAAAATCGCGTAGGCGAGCACGAACGCGCCCAGCACCCAGCCCCATTGCGCCGGATTCAGTCCGAGATCAGCCTGAATTTCCTTCGCCGCGACCGAAATGCAGACGCGATCAACAAACGTGATGACGGCAAAGACTCCGAGGAAGCCGAGGAGCCGGTGGCGATATTTCATGGTTAGTCATTCCTGGTCGAGTCCCAGTTCTTTCAACACGGGAGTAAGGCCGAGCAAATCCAGCGTCAGTTCGCCCTGTCGCAATCGCTGCATGATCGTCTCCTCCGTTTTTTTAATCGCCTGCGCCCGCGCGACCACCTGATCCAGTTCACCTGCGGGCACCACCACCACGCCGTCCGTGTCGCCCACGACATAGTCGCCCGGGTTCACGGTGACGCCACCGACCGTAATCGGCCGGTTGAGTTCACCCCGTTTCCGTTTGGTCGTGCCCTTGATCGACACGCCCCCGGCGAACACGGGAAAATTCAGCCGCGCGATCGCGTCCACGTCGCGCACCGAACCATCCAGCACCAGACCACGGATGCCCCGGAGTTGCGCGGCGAGCGAGGCGATCTCGCCCCAGCCTCCGGCCTCGAGAAAGCCGCCCGTGGTGGCGACGAGCACATCGTCCGGCCGCGCCTGGCTGATCGCCAGGTGCAGCATGAGGTTATCGCCGGGCTCACAGCGCACGGTAAACGCGCGGCCGAACACCTTGGCTCCCGGATAGACCGGCTTGATATTGTGAGTCAGGGCGCCGCGCTTCCCCATCGCCTCGTGCAAAAGTGCGGCATCGGCCACGGCCTCAAGCTCCGAAAGCGACGCTGGCGCTAGGTTGGTTGTCATTAGAATGAACCTTTGATCCCAAGGGTGGTGTAGTAACCAAGTTCCTGAATCCGGTTGCCGCGCGCATACTCCGGGGTGGAGGCGGCGTATTGACGATTGAGGAGCTCAAAGCCGCCGAGGTCCATGATTGAAGCGTAAACGGAGAGCCGTTTGGAGACACTATATTGCGCGCTGATACCCAGGCGCGCCCGTTTGCCCTGGTAATTGTAAGTGCCGGCCGGAATGCCGTTGGCGGCGTTGGCCCCGACGGCCGCACGCCGGGTCTCGCCCTGATAGCTGTAGTTCAGTTTGATGAAGTACCGCGCGCGGATGAAATTCACGCCGCCCGCCAGCTTGCTCGGATTGAATCCGGTGAAATCCGCGGTCGTGCTGCCCGAGAGCCGCAGTTTGGTCGCGTTCACGAAGATCTGAAACCCGTTCGCCCACGCAGGGAGAAACGTCAGCGACTGCCGGTAGTTGAACTCCACGCCAGTGATTTTCGCGTCACCCACGTTGTCCTGCGTCGCGATTTCGTAGTTCGACAGGCTGCCGTCGTTCTGCAGCCCGTAGAGCGCGAGCAGCTCCGGCGTGACGCGCGTGCGCACGGAACCGAAGAAGTCCCTGATGTTTTTCTGGAACACCCCGACCGACCCAAAACCGCCCTTAAAATTATACGACTCGATCGAGAGATCGTAGTTGTCCGCCGTCCAGGGCACGAGCGCCGGGTTGTTGACGGTGATGGTGGGATTGGCGACGTCCGGATCGGAAACCGTGGTGCCCGGCGTGATGAAACTGGTGTCGGGCCGCCCGAGCGTGCGCGCGTACGCGCCGCGCAGCACAAAATGGTCGGAGAGGTTGTAGGTGGCGTTCAGGCTGGGATAGAACCCGTGATAGTCGCTCTCGGCGTGGGCGCCGCGCTCCGTGTAACGAAGTTTCCGGAGCGCAAGCGCGTCACTGGTGATGAGCACGCGCTGACCCGCGGCGTTGCGCACGAACGTGCCGTTGGCATTGCGCTGATACTGCGCGTTGATGTCATCGAGCGGACCGCGGCCCGACACGTCCGTCTGTTCGAAGCGAACACCGCTCACCACCCAAAGCCGGTTTTTGAACATGCGCGCATCGGCGCGAACGTAGCCGGCCGTGACGGTTTCTTGGAATTCGCGCGAGCTGGTCACGAAGCTCTGGTATGCGCCCGGTTCGTCGAGCACGAACCAGTTGGGATGCTCCAGAAAAAGGTTATAGATTTTCCTCATGCTCACGTCGCGCAGCTGCACGCCATAGACTTTGGGGGCGACGGCCAGGAAAGCTTCGTCGAACACATCCAAGTTACGCGCCAGCCGCGCCGTCACGTCGCTCGCGCCGTTCGGCCGGAAACTCCACGTCTTGGAAAAAGTCCGGGCATCGCGCGTCATGCGATCGATCGACGCGCCGACCTTTACGGTCACCGGCACCGTGGTCGCGAAGTCGCGCGCCAGGTCCATCCGCGCGGCGGATTTTGCGGTGTCGTTGTCGATTTGGTTGCTGGTCGCCGTGTCGATCGAATAGTTCGCGCCGTCGTAGATGTCGACCGCCCCTCCCGTACGGGAGAAGGCGCTGTACCTCGTCGGCACGCCACCCCCTTCCGGGATGCCGTCGCCGCGAATCACGAGATTCTGGATCGTCGCCGGGACGGTGAAGAAATATCCGTCGTCCACATCGGCCTTCGCGTAGTTCGCGAGCGAATGGGAACCGGACGCGTCAAAGCGCCAGACGCCGCCGTTATGCCGGAACCGGAGCGCGGCCTGCCGGTTGTTGGTCTTGTGCTCGTATTCCGAGCCCGTGCCCTGCGTCGCCACGCCGACCCCGGTGGCCGCACCCTGGCTGAATTTTGCGTCCCCCACCACGCCCGCGCCGTAGGTGACCTGCATGCGGCTACGGTGAACCTCCATCGAAAACTCCCGATACTGGAGGTTGGCGCTCAGGGTGTCGTTCGGCGTTATTTTCCACTCAGCGCCCACCTGACCGGAGCCCGACTTGTAAAGCTGGATGGGCGCCTGCCACACGCTGTCGCGCTGCACGCCGCTCACGAGGTTCCAGGTCGGAATCTCGTCGCGAGCGTCGGCGCTGTGGGTTTTCATCCGCCACGTGCTCGAGAACCCGGCGGTGATGGCGAGCGACTTGTTGATCGGCTTCAGGTAGTTGATCTCAAACGAGGGATGGACGAAACGGGGAGAGACGGAATCGGACTGGTTACGGTGACCGCCGCGAAAGGTGAAGCCGTTGTTGCTGTTGAGCAGCGTGTACAGTTCGTAGGAAAGCACCGCGCGCCGGTTCTCGAATCCGCTGCGCGAAATCAGGTTGATCGAGCCGCCGAGGCCGGTGGCCGGCATGTCGGGTGTCGGAACCTTCGTCACCTCGACGCGCGAGACGTTCACCATCGGCACGTCATGCAAGTCGAGGGCGCGGGTGTTGGAGCGTGCGCCCGCCACTTCGGCGCCATCGAGCAACACGCCGGAATTGTTCGAGGGGAAACCCCGCAGTGAAACCGACGCCGGGCCCGAATCGCCCGGCACGTCGACCGCCACGCCGGGGAGGAAATGCAGGAACTCGCCGAGATTCTCGTGGCCGCGATCCCCGAACTCGTCGGCCGCGACGACGTTCTTGATGTTCGGGGCGGAACGTTGCTCGTTCATTGCCAGCGCCTGCAGGCTCATCTGGCTCTCCTCGACAACTTTGAACTTATCCATCCGCACGACCTCGCCCGCGGTGCCGGCGGTCGCACCCGCGGGTGTGAGATCGAACTCGCGCTGCACGGTGCCGCCGGGCGGAACTTGCACAGCCGCGGACTGGGAGGCCAGCCCGACATAGTGGACGGAGACACGCACCTCGCCGGCGGGAACGCCGTTGAAACGAAATGAGCCGGTTCCATCGGTGACCACCTGGCGATCCGTGCCCTCGAGAGCAACGCGCGCGTTGGCGAGCGCGGCGCCCGTGGCGGCATTGAAGACACGCCCTTCCACGGCGCCGGCGCCGGACTCCGCCGCACGGGAAGTTGGGAGGGCGAGGACCATCAGGGCGATCCGGGCGATCAGACAGACAAGGGTTCGATTTCTCTTCATGGGGTTCCGGGGTTTCAAAAACTCTTACTGGACTTGTGATGCAGGCAGACGGCCGCAGCGGTGACGGGTGCGACTACGGGCGGGCGCGCGCCGTGGATTCGACAAACCAGTGATGCAGGTTGACGCGTCGTTTGCCGTCGTAGGCGACGCTCGCTTGAATCAGGAGACGCTGCGGGCCGCCGGGGGAATATTTCCCGAGTACTTCATTGGTGGAATACGAGTCGGAGTCGTTGTTCGGGCCCTTGTTCAGGAAAACGCCCTCGTCCCAATGAACGCCGTCCGTGGAGCGGTAGAGCACCAGGTTGCACGCGTCGGGACCCTGATGCCCGCTCCGGCCGTGAAGAAAATAGGTCCCGTTGATTTCGCTGGAGAGCTGTGGATTGCGCAGCGCCTTCGCGACCAGCGTGGTCTTCACCGCCGACCACGTGCGGCCTAAATCATCGCTGGTCGCGTACTCGATATTCCGTTCGTCGGCGTTGTTGTAAACGTACGCGATGAGCCGCTTACCCTGAATCACGTTCATCGTGCCGTACCACGCCAGTTCGCCAAAAGGCAGGGCGCTACGCAACTGGAACGATTCACCATTGTCGGTGGAGACATACAGCTTGTGACCCGTGCCGTCCTTCTTCGAGTTGTGCGTGCCGGAATCGAACAACACATAGATCGTGCCCTGATGAACACAGACCCCATGCGCGCGCCCGAGGTGCGCGATTCCGGCGGCCGGATCCACCGGACGGGGTGCGCTCCAGGTTTTCCCGTTGTCACGACTCGTCAGATACACCGGCGTCGTGCGCCACCACTCGGCCGTGATATAGCGGCCGATGAAGGCGATGACCGTTCCATTAGACGCGGTGACGGCCTCCTCGACCACAGCGGAGTTGAGTTCCTTGCTCAGGAGCATCGCCTTCGAGTAGTCGAGGACGGTCGGCGCCGACCAGGTCCGTCCGCCGTCATTGGATCGCCGATACTCCGTCCAACCCGTGGTGCTGTGGCCCGCCATCACCTCGCTGTCCGTGTTGGGATAGAACGAAAGGATGTCGCCATTAGTGCACTCGGTGAGCGCCTGGTTGCCGTGGCCGGAGCGACCGTCGGCCTCGCGATTCACGTAGAGGATACCCTTGTTCGGGACGTCCCCGGGTGTGATCCGGATATCCGGCGCCGTTCCGGCCGGAGTCGCCAAAACCGTCACGACGAGCCAGGGCACGCTTGCAAGCCACGCGCCGAAACGGCGGTGCGATCGGGCCGAAAAAAGGGCGGGGTGTGACATGCAAATCATCGGAAAATCGTTGCTGCGGGTTGAAATGGCGGAAGTCAGTCGGATTGAATGCCCAGCTCGTGCAAAATCGGCCGCAACCCGAGCAGATCGAGCGTCGACGCCCCCTGCCGCAGTTTATCCATCATCGCCTCTTCCGTCCGCTTGATCTCATGGGCCCGGGCGATCACCGGGTCCAATTCGTCCGCCGGGATCACCACCACGCCGTCGGTGTCGCCGACCACATAGTCGCCCGGATTCACGCTGACGCCCCCGATCGTGATCGGCCGGTTCAACTCGCCCCGCTGCCGCTTGGTGGTCCCCTTGATCGAGACCCCGCGCGAGAAGACCGGGAAGTTCAGCCGAGTGATCGCGTCCACGTCACGTACGGATCCATCCAATACGAGTCCGCTGATTCCACGCAGTTGCGCGGCGAGCGACGCGATCTCGCCCCACCCTCCCGCCTCCAAAAAGCCGTCGACCGTCACCACGAGCACGTCCGCCGGCCGGGCCCGGGCGATGGCGAGATGCAGCATCAGGTTGTCGCCCGGCGGGCAACGCACCGTCAGGGCGCGCCCGATGAGCCGGGCCCCCGGATACACCGGCTTGATGTCGTGACTCAGAGCCCCGCGCCGGCCGAGCGCCTCGTGCAACAGGGCGGAATCGGCCACAGGCTCCAACTTGGAAAGCAGCGCCGTCGAAAGGTTGGTGGTCATGAAAAGTCCTTCGGATGACTGCGGCATCAGAACCCGGTCGATGAATCCACCGGACCGCGCAGTCCCGGCCCGCCCGCGGCCACGTACCCGCGGCTGAATCCCTCTGCATCGGGCGTCACCCAAAACGAAAACAGCTTCCCGTTTCGCAACTGGAAGCGGACCCGCACTTCCTTCCCGGCGAGTGGCGCCAGGCTGTCCGCGCCCCGCCATTGCAGGCGTTGACGCGTACTGTCGCCGGTGAAGGCGACGCTGTTCTGTAGCGTAAACGGCGGGATCGGTTTGCCGGCAGCGTCGATTACCTCGGCGCGCACCGCCCCCTGGGGCGCCTCCACATTGACGAACAGGTGCGCGCCGGAGAACCGCAGCGGGCGGGTCGTCAGCCCGCCTTCGGTGTCACCGGCATCCATCGACGCAAATCCGTCCCGGCGCAAAAACGCGACTCCCGTCGAGCCTCCGGCATACATGTCGGGACCGTTGGGCGCGTCGCCGCTCAGTCCGGAGTAGTAGATGTGGAGCTTGTCGCCGACCACCAGCAGCACGCCGCCCGTGGAATGAACATACGCGCGCTCCCAATCGCCGGGCTTGCGCGACGCGGCGATGAACGGGGTTCGGACTGGCCGGTGCCAGTGGAAACCGTCGCGCGTATAACCGATGGAGAGCTCGGTCATTTTCGGGACGCGGTTCTTTTCAGCGATAGAGTTGGCCGGCCCCTTGTGCACCTGAAAGATTCCGACGAGCAGGCTCTCATACGGCGCCACGTCGAGATCATAGATCTGCGCGGGATCGCCAACCGCGGGATCGGGCGGATCCAAATCGTCGGCGCCCATCCAGAACACCGGGTCATCTTTTTTCCACCGGACGGCTGAAAGGAAATCCGCATGCTCCCAGTAGTTGCGAGCCCGCGATTTGGAAGCGTCGGTTGCCTGCACCTTGATGCTGAACACCCAGCGTTTTCGAAACGGATTGTAGAAAAACGTGTTTCGATCGCCGGACGGCCCGGTGGCGGCGACGGATGCGGTCCAGTGCACGCCATCCCGCGAGAAGTGGACGCGCCCGCCTTCGCCTTTGTCCGTCTTGTGATAAAAGTGCAGCCGCTTGAAACGCTCGTCCTCGTTGCGCGCCCACCAGTCGATGCGAACGTGGTCCATTCCCCAGCGCATCTCCGGATTCGGGTCCGGAATATGATTGGTGCCCGGCACAATGCCGAGATCCGGACGGGTCCAGGTCAGACCATCTCGGCTGTGCGCGAGGGCGGCACCGCCATACCAACCCGTCATATACCACATCTTGAACAGCTGGTCGCGATGGTCATACCACGCGCCGCCGGAATGGGGCGCGGCAGCGGGGCGATGACCGCCGTGCAATTCGTAGGAGTTCTTCGGCTTGAGGATCGGATTGCCGGCAAATTTCTGCGGGGTGTGAAAGGTTCGCCGCAACGTCGTTTTCTCGACGAGAAAATCGTCGATGAACAACTGCCGGCCGGTGTCGATCGGCACCACGGCGGGCCGGGCGGCGAGATACGGCACCGGCATCGGCGTCCGCGAGGCGGGATCGCGATCACGCGGCGGCCACACTTCCGGCAGCACGATGCCGTTGTAGAGCATCTCTCCCTTGGCCGGTTGGGCAGATTCTGCGTTGGATACGCCAAAACAAACGCCCGCCATTCCCAGCAGGGCGATGACCAAAGCCTGCCCGCCACGCCGCCTGAAAAGCGGCGCATGCCCTGAAACGTCCTGCCATGCGGGCCTGCCCGCCATCGGCCGGGAATTCCAAATCAAATCTGCCGGCTCGGAGTCGTTTCGGGAGGGGAATGGATGCATGGTCATTGGGGATAGCCAGGATATTTCGCACTCTTGTTTGTCATTGCGAAGGAGGTTCAGCCGACTGCGGCAATCCAAGGTGAAACCGACGATGGATTGCCACGCTCGGCAAGCCTCGCTCGCAATGACAGATCAGGGAAATGTTTCATCGGCAACTTCCACCCAACGGCCCGGTATTGGTCCAGCTCTCGCAATGACAAGACTTGGAGCGAGTGAGCAACAGTGTGTGTAGGTTTCACGCCGGGGTGTGAAGAGTCCGGATTAGAATGTGCCTTTGACTCCGATGGTGAAGGTATAACCAAGCTTTTGCAGGCGCGCGCCCCTGGCATAATCCGGCGTACCCGCGGTGTAGCGGAGCATATGCACCTGCAGCCCGCCAATGTCCTTGAGCATGCCGTAGACCGTGAACCGTTTGCTGAAACTATATTGGGCGTCGGCAATCCAACGCGCATAGGCGTCGGTATAGTTGAAGGTGTTCGCCGGGATTCCATTGGCCACGCTCACCGCCGCAGCGCTGTCCGCCACCCGGTCCTGAAAACTATAGGTCAACCGCATGGAATATCGCTCGCGAGTCAAACTGACGCCGCCGGAATATTTCTTCGGGTTAAATCCGGATAGGTCGGCGGTGGCACTGCCGGACGTGGAGAGTTTGGTGTAATTCCAGTTTAGTTGGATCCCCCGCGCCCAGCGGGGCAGGAAGGTGAGGGACTGGCGGTAGCCAAACTCCACTCCTTTGACCGTGACGTTGCCGGCGTTCGTCCGGGCGGCAAATTCGTACTGGCTGAGGGTGCCATCGTCGGGCAACCCGTAAAATTGCAGCAACTCCGGAGTAACGCGGGACCGGGTCGCACCAAAGAAATCCGTGATATTTTTCTGAAACACGCCGATCTGCCCGAACCCTCCCTTGAAATCATAGCTTTCGAGCGTGAGATCGTAGTTGTCGGCGGTCCACGGCTTCAAACCGATGTTGCTGACGGTGATGGTCGGCTGCGCAATATCAGGATCGCTGATCGTGATGCCAGGAACGATGAAACTCGTGTCCGGGCGGCCGATTGTGCGTGCATAGGCCGCGCGCAACACAAAGTGCTCCGAAAGGGTGTAGGTCGAACTTAGACTGGGATAATAGCCACTGTAGTTGCTCGTCGAATGCGCCCCGCGCTCCTTGTAGCGAAGTCTCGCGAGTCCCAGGGCATCCGTCTGAATCAGGGTCCGGGCTCCTCTGGCATCGAGAATAAAGTTCCCGTTGGCCGACCGCTGGTATTGCGCGCTGGGATCGTCCAACGGTCCGTTGCCGCTCACATCGGTTTTCTCCAGTCGCACTCCCGTGATCAGCCACAGCCGGTTGGCCAGCAGGCGAAGATCACCACGAATGTATGCCGCGGAGACGGTCTCATCGAACAGACGCGAGGTGTTGACCCGGTTTTGATGAGCCTGTGCGGCATTGAGCACGAACCAGTCGGGGTGCTGCTGATAGAGTTGATACACTTTTTCCTGGCTGAGGGTCCGGTAGGGGTTGCCGTGAATGGTCTTGGCGGTCGCCAGATACTTTTCGTCAAAGACGTCGAAATTTTTCGCCATACGCGCCTCTTCGGTGGTGTTGCCGTTGGGCCGGAAGTCCCAGGTGCGGGCGGAATGCCGGCGGTCCCGGTCCATCCGCTCGATGGCAACTCCGGTCTTCAACGCAAACGGCACCGTGCCTGTAAACTGTCGGCCGAGATTGAACCGTCCACCCGTGGAGATCGTCGTCGAGTCTTCCTGCGCCGAAGTGCCGCTGATGATGGAATAATTCCCACCGTTATAAACATCGACCGGCGTTCCCGTGCGGGTCGTGGCGGTGATGCGGCGCGCGATTCCGTCCGGAGAGTTGTTGTCACCACGAATGACGAGATTGGTGATTCTCGCGGTCGCGGCGGTGAAGTGGCCGTTCTCGACGTCGGGCAGACCCCAGGTGGAGCGCGACCAAGAAAGCCCGGCGTCGGTTTTCCAGAGTTCACCCGTGCTGCGGAGTTTCACCGACACCAGTTGCGTGTCGGTTTTGCGTTCATACCAGGTACCGCTGCCCTGTTCGACCAGCCCGACCCCCGTGGCTGCGCCCTGGGTAAATCTGGCGTCACCCCGGGATCCGGCGCCGTAGGTGACGTTGAGATTCCCGCGGGTGACAATCATGGAGTAGTCCTTGGTGGAATAGTCGGCCGAGAGCGTCGTCCGGGGCGTGATTCGCCAGACGACTCCGACCTGTCCGGTACGGGTGACATACTGTTGCGTGCGGGTGGACCAGGTGGAGGACCGCTGGAAGAGATCGACAAGATCCCAGGTTGGAGTCTCATCCCGCGACGAATTGCTGTCGTCGAGGGGCTTGGTGCGCCACGTGTAGGCGGCGCCGACACTGATGGCGACCGATTCGTTCAGCGGCCGAAAGTAGGTGAAATCCGCGGACGGTTTCGTGTATTTCGGTGAATTGGCCGCCCGATGATGGCGCGGCCATTCAAACGTGGCGCCATTGGTGTTGTGAAAAATGGTCGATAGATTGTAGGAGAAAGTCGGCTTCTTGTATTCGAAGGCGCTCGATGGGATCAGATTGATCGCCCCCCCCAGCCCGGCGGCGGACATGTCGGGCGTGGGGACCTTGGTCACCTCGACCCGGGAGAGATTTGCCAGCGGCACATCCGGCAACTCAATGGCCCGGCCGTTGGTCCGTGCACCTGCGAGCGTATTACCATCGATCGTGATCCCAGTCTGGCCCGTGGGCATTCCGCGGAGCGATACGCCAGTCGCTCCGGCGTCGCCCGCGATGCCCACCGATACGCCTGGCAGAAAAAGCAGGAATTCGCCGACGTTTTCCTGGCCCCGGTCCCCATATTCGGCAAAAGCCACGACGTTCTTGATGCCCGCCGAAACGCGTTGCTCGTTCATGGCAATCGCCTGAGCGCTCATATTGGTGTCGGCCACCACGGTCACTTTGGCCAGGCGGACCACCGCTTCGTTGGTTGCCCCGGAATCGGGTCGCGCAAGTTCGAACGATCGTTGCACCGACCCGCCCGGTTGCAGAGTGACGGTGACCGTCTGACGCTCCAAGCCCAAGTATTGGACGCCAACGAGCACTTCACCGGCCGGCACACCGGTAAGCCGGAAGAAGCCGCTCTCGTCCGTGTTGGTCTCACGGCCCGTTCCAACAATCGACACCCGCGCATTGAGCAGTACGGCTCCGGTGGCAGCATTGTACACGCGCCCTTCGATCGTACCGGATGAACCCGGCTCGGCGGCAGCGGCCGGATTGAGACATGTGACGGCAAACAGAACGAGGACGACGATTCGGCGGATCATGGCAGTGCGGGGTCTTTGGGGCAGGAATGGGGAAGGAGCACCGGGGTAGTGCGGGATGAAATACTTAGCTCCTTTCTTTGTTTACAATCTGGAATTTTTGTCAACATTTTGTTCGTTAGATAAACTTTACACCGGATCTGTTTCGACATTTCTATAGCGAAAGACTGCATTTCTTCTATTTTTCCCTATTTAAGCCATGGACACCATCGAGTCGCCCGCGCGCGTCGTTGCCGATCCCCCCAAGCCCGAATCGCTCACCCGCTCGGTGCGCGAACAGATCGAAGGGATGATCCTGCGCGGTGAAGTGGCTGCGGGTGAACGTCTCAACGAGGCCGTCCTTGCGGCAAAACTCAACGTGAGTCGCGGGCCAGTGCGTGAAGCCACCCGCCTGCTGGCGGAAGCGGGGCTCGTCACCGCGATTCATAACCGCGGCGTCTTTGTCCGGCAGATCAAATTGGAGGAGGTCATGCACATCTACGACGTCCGCGCCGGCCTCGCCTCCGTGGCCGGTCGGATCGCGGCGCGGCGGGCGACGAAGGACCAGGTCGCCGAATTGCGCGGTCTCTGGCAGGCGATGGAGAACGCGATCGCCACCGAAAACTCCGACGCCTACTACGACCTCAACCGGGACTTTCACACCTGCATCGTCGCGATCTCGAACAACTCGCGGTTGATCGACTTCACGGCGATCACCGAACGCGAGGTGTTCCTGTTCCTGCGCCGCGGTGCGACGTCCCGGCCCAGAATGTCGAACCAGCAGCACCTCGATATCCTCGAGGCGATTGCCGCCGGCGACGAGGCCGGGGCGGCCCGCGCCTTCGAGACCCACATCATCACCGGCAAGCAGCGAATGCTCGACACCCTGGCGTAGCCAGAATCGATCCAGCCGAGAGCTCAGAGCGAAGAGCCGAGAGCCCAATTACCAAAACGAGTTTTGCCACCAGCTGGAAGAAACCGTCGTTGGAGGGCCCACCTCCGCGTGGGCCGGGTTCGGTTGGTCGCCTCGCGATAGAACTGAACGGACGACGCGGAGGTCGTCCCTCCAAAAAGTAAATACTGTTTCGTAGGAGCCCAATTTCCAAAACAAGTTTTGGCCCCGACGGGAAGAAACAGCAGCGGTCATTCCGAGTTTGCCGTCCCGCATTTCGGCGGAAGGCCCGAGCGACTCCGACGGGATGGCCGGATTGGCGGTCAGATGGAGAGGGATAAAGTAGAAGACATTTTGGGGAACGCTAATCGGCGCTAATCAAGGCACGCGCGGTAAGACTTCGGCGCAGAACATTTGCCCAATCCCGGTCGAATTCTGGATTCATGATTTCCAGTTTTCCGGGATTAGCGTTTATTAGCGGAGATTAGCATTCCCTTTTCCCCGTTTGATTCCGGCTAGAGTGTGAATGCGACCCGCCTTTCTGCCGCTTGGAAAATCTTCCTGCCAAAAAAATCTTCCTACCTCCAATCCGGCGTTTTTTTTGATTGGAAAAACGGTCGAGCTGTGCCGGGCGGAGGGGCTTGTCCGTAGGGAAGCCTTCGGCCCGAGCCCCGGCTTTTGAGGTAGGAATATTTTGATGGTAGGAAAATTTTTCGGAGACCGACCAGCCCGCGCGCAGCCACGTCCCTCTGCCAGTTGACCCATGCCGCGGATTGATGGAGTGCGGATCAACGCACCTGGCCGCGCCGCAACCGGCACGGCTACCAGGATGAATTGCCGTAGCCGCACCGGTTACGCTGCGGGGGGAATCGTCAACCGGAAGATGCGCTCCCGTTCCCACGACCCACCGTCGCTCTTCGTAACGATTTACGTAACGTCCGGCTTTCCGTTCGCCGACCGCTCCTCCACGGTGGCGTTTTCCCATCGGCATATTCCTGGCGCACGAAGCATCCCCGCCAATGTGTGACCGGCCAACCACGCCCCGACCCACCCCATGAGCAAATTCCTCCTCCCCAGCGTTGGAACTTCAGTCGAACCCGTTCTCCCTTTTAGGACTGGAAACCAAAAGGTGGGGCATGCGCTCCGCGCCTCGCTCTGTGCCACCCTCCTCGGTGGCGCAATTTCTGTTCGCGCGCAGCCGGCTGCCGCCACCTCTTCCGCGGCCGCGACGGCCGACAACGTCTACACGCTGAAGGAATTCGTCGTAAACACCCCGCCCGAGAATCGCAGCATCAAGGTCGACGAAACACTCGGCGCCATGCGCATCACCACCTCGATGCTCGACACCCCGATCGCCGTGTCGGTGATCAACCGGCAGTTCATCGAGGACTTTCTGCTCATCCAGGACGTCGACATCATGGCGCACATCGCCGGCGCCGGCCTGATCGGCGAGCCCCAGGGCGGCACCGCCAACACGCGCATCCGCGGGTTCGGCGTGCCGTATTATCGGAATGGATTCACGCGCATCGGCACCGGCGAGGTCGTCAACATGGAGCGCGTCGAGGTCATCAAGGGCCCGCTCGCCGCCACGTTTGGCCGCGCGAGTCCCGGCGGCCTCGTCAACTACATCACCCAGCGCCCGCAACGCCGCCCCAGTTACAGCTTCCGCACCGTCCTCGGCAGCTACGACTACAAGCGCGGCGAGCTTCACGTCACCGGGCCCATCGGCGGATCAGGCAAACTTTTCTACCGGCTCGACGCCGCCCACACGGATCAGAACGGCACGGAGGAATTTTATTACAACCGCACCTGGGCCGCGAGCGCCGCCTTTACCTACGAACACAGCCCGGACACGTCGCTGACCCTCGAGGTGGAACAGCTCAGCCGCTTCATGAACAGTGGCACCGGCGGACCGGTGAAACAGTTCCCGACATTCCGCAGCCCCGTCTCGGGGCTCAACGTTGCCAACATGATCGGCGGCATCGAGGACAACCTGATGCGGCGCGGGTTCAACGCCTACGGCCCGCATTTCAGCGTGATTCGCGAGGCGTTCACCCTCGACGTACGGGCGGAGCACCGAATAAATTCCGTGCTCAGCCTGCGCGCCAACCTCCAGGCGTGGAAACGCCCCTTCGAAGCCTGGCGCTGGAGTCTGCCCAACTACAACGTCGGCACTGGGTTGTTCGCGGGACGCACGGCCTTCGCCCAACCCGAGGCCGACTACTTCTACGGCGGCCAGATCGATCTCCTCGCCTCGTTCAAGACCGGGAAGATTCCGCACAAGCTGTTGTTCTCGGTCGATGCCTCGCAAACCCAGGAGATTCCCAACCTGCTCCTCACGCTGCCCGCCGCGCTGCAAAACGCCCTGCCCGCATCCGTGCGCAACCTCGATCCGCGCAACCCGGACTACTACCAGTTCGAGCGCGCCCAGCTCACGACCCGCACCACGCGCAACGATCTCACGACGCGGCTCGGCAGCGTGTTGATCAGCGAACGCATCGAGCCTTTCCAACGGCGTCTGCTGCTCTTCGGTTCGCTGCGGCTGGAGCGGCTCGACAACCGCTATATCGATTATCTGAACCGCGCGAACTC
This sequence comes from Opitutus sp. GAS368, assembly GCA_945903465.1. Taxonomy (GTDB): domain Bacteria; phylum Verrucomicrobiota; class Verrucomicrobiia; order Opitutales; family Opitutaceae; genus ER46. Next base: position 17,314 of record CAMDOF010000045.1, on the reverse strand, counting down.
CGCCAACAAGCAGATCAGCCAACCCACGTTCAGCGTCGGCGGCGTGGCCCGGCCGCTCGGAGATGTCGTCAGCCTGTTTGGCAACGTCAGCACCGGCTTCACCACCAGTACGACCATCGATCGCGGCACCGGCGCCCTGCAGGACAACCCGCGCTCGCGCGGCGTCGAGTTCGGCGTGAAGGGCGAATTGCTCGGCGGCAAACTCTACTGGTCGTCGAGCGCCTTCTTCATCCGCCGCCACCAAATCGCTCAAACCAACTCGGCGTTCATCGCCGACGTCGACGGCAATTTCCCGCCGGGCGTCGCACAGTACGTCGGCAACGGGGAGGAAAAAATCGAAGGCTACGAGATCGAGGCCTCCGGCTCGCTCACGGAGAATCTTTCCGTGCGCACCGTCTTCGGCCACCTCGACGCGCGCACCTCGAAGAGCAGCAATGATCCGCTCAGCGTCGGGGTGCAGCTCCTTGGCGCCCCGAAAGGCAACGCGAGTCTCGCGCTCACCCATCGTTTCAAGGCTGCCGCGCTCCGCGGTGTCGCCGTCGGCGCCAGCGTCGCCTACGTCGACTCCTATGTCTCGCGCTACGGCCGCGGCGGCTCCGAGATCACCGGCACCGGCAACATCACGAACGCGCTCCGGCTGAATTTCGGCCCGACGAATCGCATCGAAGAAGTGCGGTCCTCGTCCACGCTGGTCGATGTGTTTGCCAGCTACGACTTCTCCCTCGGCCGCTACAAGCACTCCGTCGGCCTCAACGTCCGCAATGTCGCCGACCGGGAGTGGTGGGGCTCCTCCGGGCGGCTCAACGACGGTCGCGCCTACATGACCCGCTACGGTCTCAAATTCTAATGATGAAACTCCATTCCATTTTCCGTAGCTGCGAGCGCCAGCGAGTGGTTGCCCGTGCATCCCGCGTTGCGTCACAGTTATTTCGTTGCGCCCCGACCTTCCGTAGCTGCGAGCGTGAGCGAGCGGAGTCCACTCGCTGGCACTCGCAGCTACCGGGGCGGAGTTTTATGACCAAATTTTTTTCCCTCCTCCACTTTGGCGTCGCTTCAGTACTTCTCTGCGCCGCCGCCGAGCCGGCCGGCGAATTGCTCTACAACGGCATCCGGCTCCCCGCGGAGTGGCCGGTCAAAACCCGCGATCCGAAATCGCGCGAGGTCATGCCGGTGCCGTATCTGAAGGCCCCTCCGGCCGTGATCCCCATCGACGTGGGCCGCCAGCTCTTCGTCGACGATTTCCTGATCTCTGAAACCAATCTCACGCGCACGTTCCACCTCGCGCGGAAATATGAGGGCAACCCCGTGTTCAAGCCCACCACGCCGGATGAAATCGGCCCCGCCGACGGCCAGCGCGCCGTCACCTATCTCGGCCACGGCGGTGTCTTCTACGATCCCGCCGCGGCCTTGTTCAAGATGTGGTACACAGCCGACTGGCGCGGCGGGCTCGCCCTCGCCACCAGCCGCGATGCGATTAACTGGGAGCGCCCGAATCTCGGCCTCGCCGGCGGGAATCTGATCCTCGCGCGAAACTCCGCCCACGTCGGCGGCGACAATTCCGTGTGGCTCGACACCACCGCCACCAACCCGTCCGAACGCGTGAAATTCCTGGCCGACCATACCGGGAAACGGCAGTCGCATTTCCTTTCCACGATCGCGGACGACGGTCGCGTCCTGAACGAGACCGCGGCCGGCAAGGCCGGCGACTACTGCTCGTTTTTCTACAATCCGTTCCGGCGCGTCTGGGTCTACAGCATCAAACGCGGCGGTCCGCACGGTCGGAACCGCTCCTACGCCGAGAGTCCGGTTTACGGCCAGGCCGCCGCCTTCGACCGCTCCGTCCACTGGGCCGACGCGGACGATCTCGACAAGCCGGACCCGAAAATCGGCGACACCCCGCAGCTCTACAGCCTCAGCGCCGTCGCCTACGAGAGCATCATGCTCGGCGCGTTTCAGATTCTACTCGGCCCGAGAAACAGCATCTGCGAGCTGGGCCTGTTTCCGAAATTCACCGAGTTGAAAATCGGCTTCAGCCGCGACGGCTTTCACTGGGCCCGTCCGGACCGGCGCGCGTTTATCGCCCCGACGCAGCGCGACGGCGACTGGGATCGTGGATACGTGCACACCACGACGGGCGTGTGTCTCGTGGTCGGCGACCAATTATATTTCCCGTACTGCGCCTACTCGGGCGTCGCGCCCGACGGGAAACATCGGGGGATGTACACCGGTGCAAGTGTCGGGATGGCGGTGTTGCGCCGCGATGGCTTCGCATCGATGGACGCCAAGGGCAACGCCGGCACACTGACGACGCGGCCGGTCACCTTCAGCGGTCGCCAGATCTTCGTAAACGCGGCCGTACCCGCCGGCGGCGAATTGCGCGCCGAGGTGCTCGACGAAAATGGTGCGTCGATCGCTCCCTTCACCCGCGAGAACTGCGTGCCCGTCTCCGCGGACAAAACGTTGCAGCCGATTCGCTGGAACGGCGCGGCCGATCTGGCGCCGCTGCGTGGCAGGCCCGTGCGCTTTCGCTTCCACCTCACACGTGGCAGCCTCTACGCCTTTTGGGTGAGCCCTGATGCTTCAGGTGCCAGCCGGGGCTACGTCGCCGCCGGCGGTCCGGGTTATCCCGGTGTGATCGACACGGTGGGTTCGGCCGCTCTCGCGGCCCCGCCACGATGATCAAACGCTACGCCCACCTCCAACCGCACTGGATCATCACCCCCACTGCGCTCGTCTGCCGGACCGACGGTGCGCTCCCATGATTTTCCCCGCCAAATCCCACTCTGAAATCCCCATCCAACCGAAAACCCCTGCCGCCGGAGAATTCCGTTTCCTTCCGGCAACGATCGTGACCCGCTCCATTTTCCTCCTCTTCCTTTGCGCCACTGGGGTGACGGCGGGCGCCGCGGACCACGCGCGCCAGGCGACCGAGGACGCCCGACACGACCGCACGACCCTGATCTTCGACGGCCAGAAGCCCAACAGCATGGTCTGCGACACCGCGCTGCGCGAGCTGCCGGATGGCACGTGGGTGATGGTCATGCGCGGCGGCGGGGACCACGAACCGGCACCCGAGAATCACGTGACGATCACCTACAGCCGCGACCAGGGAAAGACCTGGACGCCGATGGCCCCGGCAAAGCTCCCGCTCGAGCGGACGGGCCTGCAGCTCGCGCAGTCACCGAGCGAATTGATGGTCCTGCGCGATCGCGCGGTGCTGTATTTCTCCACGCACGACGGGCACCGCGCCGGCTGGAAATCGTGGCTGAGCGAGAGCACCGACGGCTGCCGCACGTGGAGCGTGCCGCAGCTCGTGCCGGGCCGGTTGCAAAACAAGACGTATGTCCGCAACCACATCGTGACGCGCGACGGCCGGATCCTGCTGCCGTTCCAGCACCACGTCGCACGGCGCGACGGCCAGCCGGAACCGAACACGCGCACCGATGCCGTGCGGCGCTCGCGCAACGGCGTGTTGATCAGCTCCGACCGCGGCCGCACGTGGTCCGAACATGGCAACATCAAGCTCACCGACGACGAGGACCACAGCGGGTTCGCGGAGAACAACCTCGTCGAGCTCAGTGACGGACGGATCGCGATGATCATCCGGGCCGACCGGCTGGGCGGCGTGCTCTATTACGCGGAATCGCGCGATGGCGGCCGCACCTGGCCCGAGCAAGCCCGGAAGACTGACATTCCCAATCCGGGTTCGAAGGCGACGATCTACGGACTCGGCGGTGATAGCGTGGCGCTCGTGCACAATCCGAATCCGAAGCACCGCAGCCCGCTGGCCCTGTGGGTGAGCTTCGACGGCATGAAGACCTGGCCGTACCGCCGGGTGTTGGTGAAGGAGTCGTCGGACGGCCCGCAGGGCCGCATGAACTATCCGGACGGATTCGTCAGCCGCGACCGGGCGTACCTGCACTTCGCTTTCGACGACAACCGGCACCGCGCGGTTTACTACGGCGCGAAGTTGCCGCCGCTGGCGGCGCCGTAGCGTCACGGACAAGCCAACGGGGGGCGATCAGTGTTCGGACGCGGGACCATCGCGGGACGAACCGATCATCGACCGCCCGGCCAAGTCCGGACGGCATGCCCACGACTCCCGCAAAATGTTCGATGTCGCGCCGCCCGAATCAGGGCGCAGCCGAGGGGCCCATGGCTTTGTGCACTCGCATGCGGGCTTGCGCGTCGCGGCCGGCAAAACCACCGGCGAGCACGTTCGCCTCCGTGAATCGCGCCATCAGGATCTCCCGGGCGTTCGCGCGATCGTGATCGTACATCACGTGGAGCGTGCCGTCGGTTCCTTGAAAACCATCGGGGTAGGAAACGAGCTCCCGTTCGTCGAGCAACAGGCCGCCCTTCCACGTGGCACCGTCATCCTCCGACAAAAACGCCCGCAGGTGGGAACGGCCGGCGGTCCGCTCGTTCAGGTGGCCGTGCCTCACCAGCAGCAGATTTCCCGACGCGAGCCGACGGATAAAAAAGCGTGAACTCACGTGCGGAAAACGCACCTTCGGTTCGCTCCACGTCCGCCCGCCGTCCGCCGAGAAACTCTCTGCGATGCCCCGGGCGGAGCGCGCCAGCAGCCAGATCCGGCCGTCGCGCAGCTCCACCAGCATGTGTTCGTCGAAGTCCGTCTCGGGTATGCGCACTCCGCCGCGCCGCTGCCAGGTCGCGCCCCGATCGGTCGAGACGAACGCGTGCGCCATCCGGTCGTCATCGAGTTCGCGATACGCGTCGCGCAACGGCGCGGAGATCTTGTTGCGCGACCAGAGCGTGACGGGCGCCAGCCAGTCACCGTTCTTCAACACGATTGGCTTGTTCAGCATTGAGCCATGCCAGATGCGGCGCGGGACCGACCACACGGGCCGCGCCGCATCGGGATTATCGCAGGTGATCGCCCAGAACCCGGCCCGGCCATCGAAGGACGCCATCGACTGGTCGTAGAAAAACCACAGCCGCCCCGCCGGGTCCGCCCAGAAATTGCTCACGCGCGCGCGGCGACGGAGGGGAACGTCTTCGGGATCCTTTGAATGAAGGACGAAGCGCGGTTTCGACCAGGTCACCCCGCGATCGTCGCTTGTGGCCGCGACGATAAAGGCGCGATCGTTGTCGCCTCCCGCCACCCAGGCCGCCCACATCCGGCCGCCGCGGGTCTGCTCGATGCCGCGGGACATCGCGTAGTTCAGCACCCGCTCGGAGTATTCCGGACCGGGCGCATGATTGACCGGGATTGCCTCCAGCGAATGGTCCAGGTGCGAAGCCAGGGCGCCGCCGCTGGATTCCGCCGCAGGGGCCGTCCGCGTCATACAGCCAAACGCGAGGATCGAAACGACGAAGGCGGCAGGAATACGCATGGGGTGCTCGCCAAACGTAACGCCCCCACCCGTTCCACCCAGCTTGAAGTGGCGAACATCGTTAAATCCCGAGCCGCCACGTAACGATTTACGTAGCGACTTGCTTCACTCCGCGCTGCCGCCCGATCAGCATTCGACCCGACATCGCACCTCCGCGGAGACCGACGCCGTCGACCACCCCCGTGACCACCCCTGCCATGAACATCACTCATCCTTTCTTTCAGCCCGGCGAAACGCGCCGCTTTTCGCGACTCATCCTTTGTGTCTTCGCTCTCGTTTCCAGCCGACTCCTCGATTCCATCGCCTACGCCCAGACCGCCGCCGGCACTGCCATTATCGGCACCGTGATCGACGGCGGTACATCGGCCTACCTCGAGGGTGCCGAAGTCAGCGTCGCCGGCTCCAAGCTGACCGCCACCACCGATCGCAATGGCCGCTTCACGATCCGCGGGCTCACCCCAGGCGAGGTTCAGCTCGCCGTCTCGTATCCAGGCCTGGCGCGCTCGACGCTCTCCGTCACAGTCTCCTCCGACCGCCCGGCCAACCCGACCATCCGCATGGGCACCGACGTGGTGCAGCTCGACGAGTTCCGCGTCAGCGGCACCCGGGAGGGCATGTCCAAGGCGATCGCCCTGCAAAAGGCCGCCAGCGACTCCCGCATCGTCGCGGCCGGAGATCAGTTCGGCGACATCTTCAACGGCAACGTCGCCGACTACCTGAAGTTTCTGCCGGGCGTCGGTCTCGACTATTCGGCCGACGACGCCCGCGCGCTCTCGCTGCGCGGACTGAGCCCGTCACTCACCACCGTCACGATGGACAACAACCCCGTCGCCAGTGCGAGTTCCGGCGGCACCGAGCGTCGCTTCGAGTTCGAACAGATCTCCGTGAGCAACATCGAGACGGTCGAGGTTTTCAAAACGCTGACGCCCGACAAACCGGCCACCAACGCGGGCGGCTCGGTGAATCTCGTGACGAAGAGCGCGTTCGACCGGCGCGACACGCTCTTCCGCTACCGCGTGTTTTTCTCCACCCCCGGCGAGCGGCACGCCACGCAGCTCAAGGGACTCTCACCTCTCACCGGCGAGCGCACGACGATGACCCGGCCCAACGCCGAACTCGATCTCACCATGCGCCTCCGCGAGAACCTGGGTTTTTATGTTGGACTGCGGAATTACGAGAACATCCGGATGATGGAGCGCAGCGCGTACGTCTACACCTTCAATCCCGGTTCGGGCGGACTGCCCACCGATCCCTCGCCGACCGAGTGGAATTTCTACACCGACTACGCGATCAACACGCGCCGCAGCGCGTCCGGCCGCGTCGATTGGCGTGCCGGCCCGCGCACGACCGTCAGTGTCGGCGGTTCCTGGAATTGGTTCGACATGCCGTGGTCACATCACCTCTACGCGATCATCGTCGGCAACCATCCGACGCTGGCACTGGGCCAGACTCCCGTGCACACGATGTCAGCCGGCTCGACGAACGGCGTCGGACGCCTGCTCAACCGCATGGAGCAAAAGCGCAAAGCCGGCACCACCTATACCAGCAACGCGTCGCTGAAACATGAATTTGGCGCCGGCCTGAAGCTGACCTCCGACATCTACTGGAACAAGGCCGACAACCGTTACAGCGACATCACCGAGGGCTACTTCGGGCAGGTCGACTCCGGCTTGGCGAACGTCACCATCAACCTCTCCAACCTCGGCGCGCTAGTGCCGGGGGTCACCATGGTGGCGGGCGGCACGCCCGTGCAGCTCAACGACAATTCGCGTTTCAGTGTCTCGCGGATGTTCACCCTGCCTCGCAGCGCATGGGACACGCGGCAAGGCGTCGCGGTCGACCTGAGCAAGCCCTTCGAGGTCGCCCGGATTCCCTTCACCGCGCAAGTCGGCGTCCGCCAGGACTCGAAGTTGCGGAAGAGCGAACAATTCAACCGGCGGACGCCCGTCGATCCGACGGTTCCCGCCGGTCCCGGCATGCTGGCGCTGACCGATGCGATCTGGTCGGCCGCCCCCGCGCCGCTCGGCCAGCCCGGCACCGTCGCCTGGATCAACATGAAGCGCGCCTACGAACTGTACGGCCACCTGCCGCTGCAGACCTACGACACGAACGCGCTGCCGCGCTTCGACGAAACCGTGCAGGGCGCCTATGCGCGCTTCGATCTCCGGCCGACCAAGGGCCTCCTCGTCGTCACCGGCGTGCGGCACGAGGAAATCACCTCGAAAAACGAAAACCGTTTCCTGCGCGCAGTCGGCAACTTCAGCCACCGCGACAACTATTTTTCGCTCAACGCGAAGTATGCCGTCACACCCAACCACATCTTCCGTGCCGCCACCGCACAATCCATCGGGCTGCCCAACTACGGCGATCTCCTGCCGAGCACGCTCACGATCACGGAACCGACGCCGGCGGGCGCGCGCGGCCGGGTGAGCCTCACCAATCCCGCGCTGCGTCCTTATGAAATCACGAACTACGATCTTGGATACGAGTATCACTTCGGGCAGTCCGGCATGCTGGGCGCGTCGCTGTTTCGGAAGGATTTTCGCAACTACATCGTGCAAGCCACGCGCTCGCTCACCCGGGAACTCGCCGCCGAACTTGAGCTCAACGACGGCAGCCTGTCCGGCGCCCCGTCCGACTACGATGTCGTCACGCGGTTCAACGTCGCCGAACCCGGCCGCTACTCCGGACTCGAGCTGATGTATTCGCAGACGCTCGGTTTCCTCCCCGCGCCGCTGAACACGCTCGGCGTACAGGCCAACGCCACGTTCATCGACGTCGGGCCCATCGTGACGCAACAGGTGTTGGTCGCCGGCAATCCTGAGCAGAACCGGGCGCTCGTCGAGCAGGTCCGCCACTCGCTCGAATTGGACGCCGTGACGCGGCAATACAACCTCGCGCTGAACTGGCGCCGGAAGGGATTCTCCACGATGCTCAGCCTCAATCACGCCGGCAAAACGCTCCGTGGCATCTCGCGTTCCGACGTGCGCTACACCGGCGGGGCGTTGACGTACACGAACACGCGGACCCAAATGAAACCGCGCACCACGGTGGATCTGCGGATGGAATACAGCTTTTCGCGTCGCGTCGTCCCGTTCGTTCAGATTCGCAATCTGTTCAACGCCCCGATCGAGAACACGCAAAACGGATTCCTCCTCAACCGGCAGGACTATCTCGATCCGCGGTTGGAATTCGGCCTCCGTGGAACATGGTGAACGACCCCGCCGTGGCCCGAACCGACGATCGTGTCAAAGGCACCTTTTGATTCCATTTTACCAATCCTTCCAATGACGCCACTTCGCCTTCTGCTACCGTGCCTGTTGATGCCTTGGTCGCTCGTCGGCCAGGATCGCGCGCCAAATCTGCCCGAAATTCTCGCCGCCGAACGCCAGCGGATCCCCGCCCTCGAACTGGCCGTGCTCCAACAGGTCGCCGATCTTTCCCTCGTGCCGCCGCGGCTTAACACCGCGCCGTTGCCGCAGTACGACTACGACCAGCTCGACTATGGCATGACGATCGGCATCGCCCGCACCCCAGGCGGCCGGCTCTGGGCGGCATGGGTCGCCGGCGAGGACGGCCCGAAGGCGTTCATGGTGGCGGCCACCAGCGACGATGATGGCGCGACCTGGTCAAAGCCGCGCCTCGTCATCGACAGCCAGGCCCCGCATCTTCCGATCCCGCGCAGCGTCATCGTGGGCAACCTCTGGACCGATCCGCGCGGGCGGCTCTGGTTCTTCTTCGATCAGACGATGAACCACTACGACGGCCGGCAGGGCGTCTGGATCGCAATCTGTGAAAATCCCGATGCCGAAAACCCGACCTGGTCCCAGCCCTATCGCCTTTGTCACGGAGCGGTGCTGAACAAGCCGACCGTCCTCGCCAGCGGCGAGTGGTTGCTCCCCGTGGAGTTTCCAAACATGCCCGGAATGGGGCCGATGCGGCATGCCAACGCCGACCTCGCGCCGCTCCGTGGGGCCAACGTCTACGTTTCCTCCGATCAGGGGAAATCGTGGACCCGGCGGGGGAACGTCCGCTTTCCGAAGCCGAGCTGGGACGAGCACATGTTCGTGGAGTTGAAGGATGGTCGCCTCTGGATGCTGGCTCGAACCGGCGACGGGACGATGCAGTCCTTCTCGGCGGATGCGGGCCACACCTGGACGGAGCCAACCTTTCCGCCTTTCAAGCATCCGGTGGCCCGCTTCCACATCCGCCGCCTCGCGTCGGGCCGGATCCTTCTCATCAAGCATGGCAAAACGATCGACGCTCATGAAGGTCGATCGCAGCTCACGGCGTGGCTCTCGGCCGACGAGGGTCTCACGTGGCAGGGCGGGCTCATGCTCGACGAGCGCAAAGGCCTTTCTTATCCGGACGGTTTTCAGGCACCCGACGGCACGCTTTATATTTCCTACGACCGCAATCGCGCGACCGACGGTGAAATTCTCATGGCACGTTTCACCGAGGCCGAAGTCCTGAGCGGCACGCTCACGCACCCGAACTCGAAACTGCAGATGCTCATCAGCCGCCCACTGAAGAAAAAGGAACCGAAACCCGCCAAACGCTGACGTCCGAGGGCCGTCTCTCGGAACGACCTGCCCGCAACGCGCACTCCCCTTCATGCTCAAACGCTTCACCGCGCTTTACCCTGTCTGGATCATCGCCTCCTCGCTGCTCGGTCTCCTCAAACCCGAGGCGCTCACGTGGTTCGCTGGGCCGTGGGTCGTGTGGGCGCTCTCCGTCGTGATGCTCGGGATGGGGTTCACGCTCACGTTCGACGATTTTCGCCGCCTGTTCCGCACCCCTGGCTCGCTCGCACTCGGATTCCTCGCGCACTACACGATCATGCCGCTCACCGGTTGGGGCATCGCCCACCTCCTCAACCTCGACCGCGGCTTCGCCCTCGGCCTCATCCTCGTCGCGAGCTGCCCCTCCGGCACGGCGTCGAACGTCATCGCGTTTCTCGCCCGCGCCAACGTCGCCCTCGCCGTCATGGTTACGCTCACCTCCACGCTGCTCGCCTTCGTGATGACGCCCCTCTGGTGCCAGTCGCTCGCCGGCCAGTTCGTGCCCGTCGATGGCTGGGCGCTCAGCCTCACCACGCTGCAGGTCGTCGTGCTCCCCGTGCTCGCCGGCGTGTTCTGCAACTGGAAATTCCCCCGCGCCGTCGCGCGCATCTCGCCTTACGGCCCGCTCGTCTCCGTCGTCGCGCTCACGTTCATCGCCGGCAGCATCGTCGCCCAAAGCGCCGCCTCCGTCATCGCCAACGCCGGGAAACTTTTCCTCGCCGCCGTCCTGCTCCACGTCACCGGCTTCGCCCTCGGCTACCTCGTCTCGCGTCTGCTCCGCCAATCCGTGCTCACCTCGCGGACGATCGCCATCGAGGTCGGGATGCAAAACGGCGGCATGGCCGCGGTCCTCGCGAAGAAAAACTTCCCGCTCGAGCCGATGGCCGCTGTCCCCGCCGTCTTCAGCAGCGTCGTGCAAACCCTCGTCGGCAGCCTCGTCGCCGCCTATTGGCGCGCCCGTCCGCCGGCCCAATCATCGCCAACTCCGGAACCCGCCGGCACCCCTGTCGCTCCCATCGCCAAGGATTCCCGCGCATGAACACTGCCCTCCGTCATCCGCGCGCGGACATCTACTACTGGAAGTGCGACCGCCCTGCCGCGTTCTACGGCCTGAGCGGCTCCGCCCGCGAATGTCCGCCCGGCCAACTCGAAACCGCGCTTGCGTCCGCCCTCGCCCGCCACTTCGGCGAACACATCGCGCTGCGTCCAGGCTTCGGCCAGGGCAACCATATCACGTTCGCAGCAACGATCGGCGGCCATGAAAGGTTCATCCGCGTCGAGGATGGCCCCGATGGAGACGATTACATGGAGGTCGAGTCGCACCTCCTCCGCGCCGTCGCCCGCCTCGGCGTGCCCGCGCCCGCCGTGCTTCACGTCGACGCCACGCGCCGCGACGTGCCGTTCGCGTGGCAGGTGTTGGCGTGCATTCCGTTTCCCGATCTGAATCGCCACTGGAAGGAAGGCCGCCTCGATCTCCCGCGCATCGCTCCCGAAATAGGAGCGCACATCGCCCGCTGGCAGTCGCTTGCACTCGGCGCCGGTTACGGCCCGTTCTCCACCGAACTCGTCCGCACCGCCGGCGAGTTGCGCGGCTACCACGCCAGTTACGCCGACTATTTTCACACGCGCCTCGACCGCCACCTCGCGTTCCTCGTCGAAAAGAAATTCCTCACGCGCGCTCAGGCCGACGACCTCCAGCGCGAAATCGACTCGCACGCCGCGCTCCTCGCGCTCCCCGCCGCCTGCCTCGTCCACAAGGATCTCGCGGTCTGGAATATCCTCGGCACCTCCGATCGCATCGCCGCGTTCATCGATTTCGACGACGCCGTCGGCGGCGATCCGCTCGACGATGTTTCGCTCCTCGGCTGTTTCCACGACGGCGCGACGATCGCCAGCGTGCTCGTCGGCTATGCCACCGTGCGTCCGCTGCCCGCCGATTTTCGCCGCCGCTTCTGGCTGCACCTCCTGCGTAATATGATCTGGAAGGCCGTGATTCGAGTGGGTGCCGGCTACTTCGAGCGCACGAGTGGATTCTTTCTCGTCGGCGCCGGCGCGAGCGGCGCGGATTTGCGCGCGTTCACCCTCACACGCATCGCGACAGCGCTGCACGGCCTGCGCACCGACGCGGCCCCTGACACTCTCCCATGAATTCCCAAGCACTCGTAAAGATACGAACTGGCAAGCCCTTCATCGGCACGTGGCTCTCCATCGGGTCGCCCGTTATCGCGGAGCTGGCGTCGGCTTCTGGTTTCGACTGGTTGCTCTTTGACCTTGAACATGGGGCTCACTCTGAAGCGGTCTTGATGAACAATCTTCAGGCGATCAAGGGTTCCGCTGCCGCGGCAATCGTGCGAGTGGGTGCGCCGCATCCAGATCTAATCCTGCGAGCTCTTGATTGGGGCAGCGCCGGGATAATGGTGCCTCATGTAGAATCGGCCGCGGAGGCGGCTTCGTGTTTGCAAGCCATGCACTACCCGCCACGCGGTCGTCGGGGAATCTCCCGCTCGGCGCGGGTTTATGAATATGGCCTTCGTGCCATGCCCGCAGCCGCGGACTTACCGGCTCCGGCTTTGTTCGCCCAGATCGAAACATTACGAGCGGTCGAAAACGTGAACGATATCGCCGCAGTTGAGGGGGTGGATGTCCTGTTCGTAGGCCCCGCCGACCTGGCATTCGATCTTTCCGTGCGGCGAATCGGCGACGATGGCGCTTATGATGACTGTCTGGATAAAGTAGCGGCGGCAGCCCACGCTGCGGGGAAGCAAGCCGGTATCTTGGTGCGATCTTTGGAGAACATTCCGGTTCTAAGAAGCCGCGGTTTTACGCATTTCGCGGTTGAATCCGATATCGGGATTCTTCGTTCGCGTTACCAGCAGGTGCTGAAAGCGACTCGGGAATTGTGCGGTTAAGGGACGGTTCGGTTTCCGTTCGAGCCGGAGCATCCGGACGGGGTCAGTCCGCTGATGGCAATGGAGGATGTCCCGGCCGTCGGGGTTCGTGAGGCAGGAGCGGGTGCCGGCGACGACCCGGCGCTTCCGGAACTTCACCACCGGCGGGAGAATATCGGCATCGTGGCAGTGGTAGCAGTGCTGTTCGAAAAAGTCCGCGATCCGAGTGGGAAGAGACGCCGGCGCGGCGATCACCGCGACGCCGAGGAGCGCCGCCGGCACCGGCAACGCACGGACGATGCGCCGGAAAATCCGCGCGAATCCGGGAGCCAGCGGTCCGCCGCCAAGCCGTGTGGCCCCGGCGTGACCTCCGGCTGATGCGGACGGGGTCATCGCAGGAGACGCGCGAAAAGCGGCTGCAGCCGGGCCGCGAAGAATTCGTAGCCGCCCTCCTGCGTGAGGTGAATGTTGTCCACCTGAAAGAGCCCCCGCCGGAGGGTGCCGTCTGCCTCGATCATCTCCGGCCAGAGGTCGAGGACGTGCACCTTGGGATCACGCTCGAGCTGCATCGCGCGGAGCGCGGCGTTGGTTTGCCTGATGTCCTCGTAGAAGGCGTGCCCCGGAAAATGGGCAGGAAAAATTGTTGCGACGACAAGTTCGGCGTCGCGAAATTTAGCTCGGAGATTTTCGACGCACGCTTTGATGCCCTGCGCGGCGGCGGCGACCCCGGTCTCGCGCGTGTAAAACATAGTGTTGTTGCCGATAAGCAGAACGACGAGGCGCGGCTGGAGCCCTGCCACCCCTCCGTGGTCGAGTCGCCAGAGGACGTTTTGCGTTTTGTCGCCGCCCATGCCGAGGTTGACCGTCTGGTAGCGGCTGAATTGTTTTTGCCAAGCGGCATTGAGCGGCTTGCGCTCCAGGATACTGCCCCACTGCTGGGTGATGCTATCGCCCACCAGCAGGACATCGATCGGCCCACGGTTGGCCTGCACGTGCTCGACCAGTTTCGCGTGAGCCTCCAGCCATTTCGACCCACCCCAATGCCCGGCCGTTGGCGTGACCGGCCAGAGTGTGGGCTGATGTTTTTTCTCCGCCACGCCCGGCCGGCGCTCGTGTTCCGGACGCAGGGCGTAGTTCGTCTCGGCTTCGCTGAGCGGCCAGCCGACGGCCGACGGTTCGGCGCACCTTCCCGCCAAAGGGAAATACAAAATGACGATCAACAGAACGAGGGTTGGCTTCATTCGATGTGGCCGGAGTTCGGCAAATTCCCCCACGGCCGTCAAAAGCGATCAGTCGCGGCCAGCGCGGCCTTCCGGGCGTCGAGGTCGTCGAGATTCGTGCGGAGCGTCCGGTTTTGAAACGTGTTCGTGCCGGTGTCGATCGGCTCCGCGTAGTCGAGCAGGTTGGTCATTTTGAATTGCAAACCGATCGGGCGCTGGCCGAGTCGAAGCGCGTCGCCGAGGGAGAGGTTTACCGTGTAGTAGCCTGCGCGGTAGATAGAGTGTAGGCGCGGTTGATCTCGTTGCCCGATGATGCTCGGTCCCTGCCACGCCACCCCGCCGCCGAAGCACCGGCCCTTCAGCCGCCCGGCCGGCACGGAATACATCGCGAACACGAGTGGACGTCACATCGACCGAGGTCTTGATGAGCTCGGTGTTCACGCGCCCACCGGCGAGCGCGTGCGACGCGGCGTAGCCCTGATCCTTGTCTTCGGACACCTCAAACGGTGAGAGGGTGACGGTGGCTTTTCGGATCCGCCGGCGCGGCTGCCAAAGCCGGCGAAGGGAGGGATTGCGCGAGCGCAGCCATGGGCAAGAGCAACCTGCGCACGGACGCAGACCCAGTAAGGTAGCGGTAGTTTTTCGTGGGGATTAGGGATGGGGATTGAAAACGGGGGCGAGCAAACGCACGCGGGAGTTCAGGGTGCCAAAATCGCCGGCCAGCAGTCTCCTGCCTCCCGTCCGGTTACGTTCATCTTGAAAGCCAATGAGCATCAGAACGAGCCCTTGACGCCGACCGTCCAGAGCTGGGCGTAGTCGTAGCGGGAAAGAATCTTCGCGTAGTCCGGCGTGTTGGGACCGTGGCGCTCGAGGTCCTCAGGGGCGTTGCCCAGATTCCGGATGCTGAGGAAAACGCCGAATCCAGGCGTCAGATTATATTCGCCCTTCAGGTCGATGTAGAGGGCCTGCCCAATCCAGTTGAAGGAGCCTGGCTCGATGCTGCGCGCCGAAGCCGCGATGGGCGCGGTGCGGCGCGTTCCGCGATAGTTCCAGTTCATGCGGACATTGTATTTCGGACGCGTGAGGCTCACGCCCCAGTTGTAAACGCGCGGCTGGTAGTTGGAGAAACTCGCCGTCTCATCACCCGTCGCACGCTGGGCCGTCAGATTGGCGAACACCTGCACCCCGCGCGCCCACTGCGGCAGAAACGTGAGCACCTGTTTGTAGTCGAACTCCACGCCTTCCATGCGGACGAGGCCGGGGACGTTGTAGTTGGTGGCGACGTAGTAAGGTTCGTAGGTCTCCCGATCGAGACCGTAGAGCGCGAGAAACTCCGGCGTGGCCTGAAAGGTGAGCGAGCCAAAGAGATTTCGAAACTCGCGCCGATACCCGCCGACCGAAATCTGCCCGACTTTCTCGAAGTAATATTCGAAGCGCAGCTTGGCAGTATTGGCGCTCCAAGCTTTGATGCCGGCGTTGTTCACGCTGATCCGGTTGCTGGTGGGATTGGGCGGCAGCTCCGTGTCGGGCAGCGTCAGGCCGCCGGCGTATTGGTCCACGCCCGGTCGCCCGACCGACTGGTAAGCGGAGCTGCGCACGATCAGGTTTTCAAGGAGGTTGAAGCTCGCGTTGAGGCTCGGGAAAAATCGCAGGAATTCCTTCTGGATGTGCCCGCCACGCTGGAGATAAGTGAGCTTGGAAATCGCGAGCGCATTGGTGAGCGCGGCTCCGCCCGCGGGATTGGGAATCGTCAACGGCTCGATCAACGTGGGCGCAGGGATGCGGTTCACGCCGGTGCCCGTGAAGATGATGTTGCCGCTGGCGTCGCGCTGCGGAATCACCTCACCGCGGGCGTCGCGCCGGTAGTTCAGGGTGGGATCGCTGACAAAGCCGTTGGCGTTGACGTTCGTCTGCTCGGCGCGGACGCCGCTGACGAGTTTGAGCCGGCCGCCGAACAGGGAGGTATCGCCCCGGATATAGACGGCGGAGACCACCTCGGCCGCATACTTCGAGCGCAGGACGGCGTTGCGGTATTCGGCGTTCAGGTCGCGGGTGAAATACTCGGGGTGTTTGTTGTAGAGTTCCCACAACGCATAGCCGTCCGGGTACTGAACGCGGGGAAATCCCCACGGGGCGAAACGCTGGGAGAAACCTTGGTCGAGGATGATAGCCGCGCCGTCGTCGACCACGGCCGCGGAGGGCGTCGTCGTGCGAATCTTGTCGGCGCCGACGAAGCTGTAGGTGTCGCTCCGGCCGTTCATGTCGCGCTGCCATTGCTGCAGTGCGGCGCCGACCTTGATCGTGAAGGGCACGCCGCGTACTTGGAAATCGCGGGCGAGGTTGGCCTTGAGGCCCCGCTGGAGGTCGGCCCCTTCTGTCGGGGTGCTGGTGCCCGAGTTGATCACGTAGTTGCTCAGGCTATACGGACTGACGGGCGCACCGTTGACGCCGTCGTGTACCGTAATCCGCCCCGGAATTTGGCCGGCAATCTCGTTGAACGCCACCGTGACATTGGTCCGCTGGGCACTGGTGGTGCGAAAATAACCTTTGTCGATGTCGCGATAGTGGTTGGTGGAACGGGCATAACTGCCGCCGAAGTCGGCCTTCCAGATCGGACCGTTGTGCCGCCAGATGAGCGAGGGCGTATAGGTCGTGCCGGTTTTTTCGTTGGCGGCCGAACTGCTCGTGATGGTGCCCTGGCCGACGTCGCCGTTGGTGGTGCGGCCGTCGAAGTTCCCCGGGCGCACCCGCGTGATGTCGAACGCCAGGGAGCGGTTGTTGGGCGCCGCGTAGGACTGCGCGTATTGAAACGACAGCGAGATCATGTCGTTGCGCGTCAATTTGAAATCCATCGTCGAGCCCAGCGAACTGCGGGTCCCGGCGGCGCTCCCGTCCTCGAGCCTGAAATTGGAAAGATACGGCTTGTCCGGCGTCGTGTCGGGCAAGGCCCCGGGTACGCTGACGCCGTCAACGACGACGGGGGCGTTCGTCGCGTTGCCCGCGCCCCTCCACGTGTTGGAGAAGTAGTCCTGCAAGGTATGTTGCGACGAACGGGCGCCGGAGACGGTGAAGCCAAAGCGCTGATTGACGGGCATGACATAGGAAAAATCGAAACCCGGTTTGATTTTGTGGGTCTTGTCGCGGGCCGGTCCGGGCGTCTTGTGCAGTTGTTTCTCGGCGTCGCGGAACATGAGAAATGCACTCCAGTTGAGCAGCGGCTTGGAGCGTTCAAATGCACCGCGCGGCACCATGTTGACGCCGCCGGCGAGCGCCGAGCCGGGGGACTC
>CAMDOF010000044.1 GCA_945903465.1 Opitutus sp. GAS368 | reverse complement strand
GGCAATTGAATTTGTGGCATCCCTCTGCCTTGCCACCGCCCCCGCATCGCTTCAACTTCACATCCGCTCAGTTTTCACCCGCCACGGGCTCTTTTTCGTTCCACTCTTCCCCTCTTTTCTTCCGTGGTGGGTCAGGAGGTCTGAGCCTTGCGTGAATCGCGCTGATTGGGGTAGAGGAAATGCGTAGGACTTGGCCGGAGAGGTCGGGGGAGAAGACCATGGGCCATGAACAGACCTGCACGAGTATAGGATGCCGCCGGAAAACGAAAAATCCGCGCAGACCCTTGGAGTGAATTGCGTGCCGGCGGCAGGCGGCGTGCCGGCGGGCGATCAGCCGCCGGTTTTCGGTTTTCCGGTGAGCGGGGCGCGATTGCTGGCCCAGAGCTCTTTCTTTTGAGCGAGAGCGATGGCGTCACTCACGACGCGGAGAGACTCACGCAGGGGGACGTCAACCTTTACGTAGGTCTCGTTTTCGTCGCCGGTGCTCTCGGGTTCGTCGTCGTCGTCGTCGTCAGGTTTTTTGGGGGCTTTGATTCTGGGAGCGGGTGGCGCGCCGAGATAGAACGTCTTGAAAGGGTAATCGTTTTTGGACAAGCGCTCTTTCTCGGCTTTCATTTGTTTGCGGAAGGCGTCATCGGCGCTTTTTTGGCGCTTCCTCTCATCGAGGTTAACGGAAATTAATTTTTGTTCTTGGCGGGCCTTGAACCAGTCGACGTTTTTGCGCAGGTAGGTGAATTCTTCCAGTTGCGCCTGACGATCTTGGCTGAGTTGGCGAAGTGGGGTGAGGACGGAGGCGCTAAGGGGTTCACCATCGAAGGTGCTGGTGGGGATCTTATCCCAAACCAAGGCGCGCGGGAGATCGGCTTCACCGATGGGAAGAAAGTCCTCGATGGAAGGGAGGACGATTTCGGGGACGACGCCCTTGAGCTGAGTGGAAGCTCCGCTGGGGAGGTAGTACTTTTGGATGGTGAATTTAACGGCGCCGGTTTTTTGAGGAGAAAGGGCGAGTTGGCGGGAGAGTTGTTTCATTTCGACGACCTGCTGAACGGATCCCTTGCCGTGGGTGGAGCTATCGCCGATAACGATGGCGCGGCCATAATCTTGTAAGGCGCCAGCGACGATTTCGGAAGCGGAGGCGCTGAAGCGATCGACAAGAACGGCAAGGGGTCCAGCGTAGGTGCGGGGAGTTGGGAGAACGGCTTGATTATTGGCGACGACGGCGGGTGTTTTGCTGCGACTGCGAGGACTGCGTGGGTCGCGGGAACGATCCTCGCCGGCGCTGTCTACTTGGATTTCGCCAGCGAAATTTTTCACCTGGACGACGGGGCCCTTTTGGATGAAGACGCCAGCGAGGTCGATGGCCTCGGTGAGGTAGCCGCCACCGTTGCGGCGGAGATCGAGGACGAGTCCTTGAATACCCTGCTGGCTGAGTTGCTCGATGAGCCGGGCGACGTCTCGGGAAGCGGTGGTGGGTTCAGCGTCCGTATCGCCATCATCGGCGGGCCCGTAAAAGGCGGGCAAGGTGATGACGCCGATAGGCTGGGTTTTACCTTCGCCGACGGGCATTTCGAAAACGGCGCCGCGGGCGCGGGCGGAGTTTAGTTTTACGGTATCGCGGGTGATAATGATTTCCTTCCGCACGGAGCTGTCGGTGGCATCGCCAGGTTGGACGATGAGGCTGACGGGAGTATCTTTTTTACCGCGAATTTTATCGACGATTTTACGAAGTTTCATTCCGACGATTTCGATGGGTTCACCGCCGACCTCGGCGACCGAGATGATTTTATCGTTGGGCTTGAGCTGTCGGCCCAAGTCGGCGGGGCCTCCGGGAATGATCTCTTTAACGATGCAGATATCGTCTTCAACTCCGAGGAGGGCCCCGATGCCCACGAGTTGCAGCTTCATCTGGATGCCGAAGTCTTCGTAGGTGGACGCAGAAAAGTAAGTGGAGTGCGGGTCGTAGAGCTTGGCGATGGTGGAGAGGTAGAGTTCGGCGAGATCGTTACCCTCGATTTCGAGGAGATTTTTGAGCATGCGTTCGTAACGTTTACGAACTTTGGTCTTGGCCTCGTCGGGGGATTTTTTATTGAGGACCTCTTGGACAAGTTCGAACTTGAGACGTTTCGCCCAGAGCTCGTCGGACGCGAGGACGTCGGCGGGCCACTCGGATTTTGCGCGATCAGCGCGGTAGGTTTCGTTGGTCGTAAAATCGAATTCGTTTTTGAGTTGTTCGAAGATCCACGCGATGCGGGCTTCGACGCGGGTTTGATAGATGTAAAAGATTTCGTACGCCGCGTTGATGTTGCCGAGGAAGGCGGTGTTGTAGTAGATATTTTTACCGTAGTCGGCGTTAAATTTGGCGCGGTCGGAGCCGAGGAAGAAGAGGCGTTGACCGTCGAGGTCTGCCATGTAATCGGTGACAACGCTGGCGTAGTCCGTGCTGCGGACGTTGTCGTGATTGTAGTGCATCTCGTCGAGGAGCTTGGTCAGCGTGCTGGCCTCGGCGGAGAGACTGGTGGAAGTGGAGAATTGCTTACGGTCGGCGGCGAGGCCCGAGTGGAAGGCGGCGGCGAGCGTGAGGAGAAGGAGGCGGCGAGGGAAGAATCTAAGTGCGAAAATCATAACAGATTGGGAGGATCGTGGGTAAACGATGACAAGGGATAAGACCGAAAGTGGCGTGAACGTGTAGCGCTAAAGCTAGGGTTAAGGTTGTCGCAGGAAGTTTTTCGCGGCATCAAGCGCGTATTTTTCTTCTGGGGTGAGCGAGCCCAACCCTTCGCCATTGATTTTATCGAGGATTCGGTCGATTTGCACGCGGCGGTCTTGATGATCTGGCGCTGGCGCGGAGGCTGGGTTGTGGCGAGGGGCGATGGCGTGGGGGGAGGTATGGACTTGACCTGAGTGGGATTGGGCGCGCGCGAGCGAGGCGGTCGCGCGGGACCAAGGGAGGGCGAATTGTTTTTGATGGAAAAAGCGAAAGTACCCGTAGCCGGTGAGGATACCGCCCAGATGGGCGGTACTGGCGATGGTGAGATCCCAAGGGAGCGGTTGGTGAGGGAGTTCGTAGGCGAAAATGACGAGGGTGGTTGTGACCGTAAGGGTAATGGCGAGGCGGGCGGGGGTGACGGTGATCGGGACGAGAAATAAAAAGAGGAACCGGAGCGGGCGGTGGGGCGCGAGGCCCGTATAGACGATGAGCAGGGCGGCGGTAGCGGAGGTGGCGCCGATGTGAGGTGGGTGTCCGGGCTCGGGGTGGGCGGAAGTCCAGCAAAGGCCACCGATGATGGTCGCGGCGGCGGTCAGACCGAGAAAGCGGGGTGCCCCGAGGAGAGGCAGGAGCTCACGTCCGAGGAGATAGAAAGCGAGGAGGGTGCCGACTGCGTGCGGGATGAACTCCGTGCTGTGGAGAAAGGCGTGGGAGAGGAGTGTCCAAATCCAGCCAGAGCGAAGTGCGTCGCCGCTAAGGCCGAGCCACGTCAGCAACGTTGGTCCGCGATTTAACCACGTGGAATCCGCGACTATTTGAAGAGCAAAACCGGCCACGAGAGCAGAAATCAACCATGTGAGCGCGGAGGTTTTTTCGCGTTGATAGTCCTGCTGTAGATAAGGCCGCTCCGAAGGCATGAGCATTAAGCGTAGTGAGAGGCGGTTGGTAACACAAGCTGCCAAGGGTCAAATCCTAGTTATTTGAAACGATGAAGTATCGCCGTGGGCCGAGTGGGGTGTCCGGTCGGTAGGCGGGTGGGCCGAGTGTTGGGCGGGCTTGGGTTTTGGCTGAGCGGGCGGAGTGGGTCGCGTGGTGACGGGCCGCGATAGTCCGAGCCTCAAGGTATAGGAATGGGTCGGCCCAGTTTTAATGATTTGATGGCAGCCTCGGCGAGGACCAAGGCTTGGCGACCGTCATGGGCGCCAACCGGCATCGGTTGGTGATTTTCCAAAGCGGAGATAAATGCGGCGAGTTCTGCGCGGTAGGCGTCGGCGTAACGCTCTAGAAAAAAATAAAGGGGTTTGTCGGTGGTGATGGCATCGGCGTCGGCTCGTTCCACGGTGGTCGCGGTCTGGTTGCCGG
Organism: Opitutus sp. GAS368; assembly: GCA_945903465.1. Classification (GTDB taxonomy): domain Bacteria; phylum Verrucomicrobiota; class Verrucomicrobiia; order Opitutales; family Opitutaceae; genus ER46. The sequence continues at coordinate 42,791 of CAMDOF010000044.1, read as the reverse complement.
CGATGAGCCTGCCTTTGGAGCCGAGGACCTCGATGCGTTGGTCGTAGCCGTAGCTGGCGCGGCGGCAGTTGTTGATATGGCAGAGGCGGCCGGAGTGGGTTTTCATGACGATCATCAACGAGTCGGTATCGCCGATCGCTTTGACGGCAGGGTCGACGAGGCAGGAACCGTAGGCGAAAAGTTCGGCGGGTTCCTCGCCCAAGAGCCAGCGGGCCAAGTCGAAGTCGTGGATGGTCATATCGCGCAACTGACCGCCCGAGCTTTTGAGATAGGCGATGGGTGGCAAGGCGGGATCGCGGCTGGAAATGATCACCTGTTCGACGGTGCCGATCTCACCGCGGGTGAGGCGGGCGTGGAGGGAGCGGAAGCTGGGGTCGAAGCGACGATTGAAAGCAACGAAGAAGGGGGCTGGGTTTTTTTTGATGGCGGCGAGGCAGGCGTCGACGCGTTTAAGAGACAAGTCGATGGGCTTTTCGCAGAAGATGGCTTTGCCCGAGCGAGCGGCGGCGATGGCGAGATCGGCGTGGGTATCGGTAGAAGACGCGATGATGACGGCGTCGATTTCGGGGTTGGCAAAGACCTCGGCGGTGGTGGCGACCTGCGCGCCGCAGCGTTGGGCGAGCGCGCGGGCGGCCGGGAGGTTGACGTCGACGATGGCGACGAGGCGCGCGTTGGGCATGGCGGCGAGATTGGTGGCGTGAATGGTGCCGATGCGACCGGCGCCGAACTGGGCGAATTTTAACATGGGAAAAGGGCAGCGAGCGTCAGGCAGAAGGACAAGTGCGAAGGGCTGATCTGGCAGAGAAAGGGCCGGGCGTTACGGAAGGGCGGGCGCAACTCAGGGGGAAGATTGCAGGATGGCAGTGAGCACATGCCCGTCGGCGTCAGGCAAAGGCACGTCGAGAAGCTTGGCGATGGTGGGAGCGACGTCGATGGTGCGTACGCGGGTGATTTTGACGCCTGGTTTTATCCCGGCGCCGCTGGCGATGAAAATGCCGTCGATTTCGGGGTCGGTGGCGGGATAGCCGTGGGTGCCGCCATAGTTAAGGGAAGGGCCGACGACCGCATCGCCGACGGCGGCACCGCTGAAGGCGTATCCATTTTCAGGATATAGAATAAGCTCGCCCATGCCTTGGTTTTCCCGAGGGGTCGGAAGGCCGTGGTCGGATGCGTGGAGGGTGGCATCGATGACGGTGGCGATTCCGGTGGTGTGGGTGAAGAGCTCGATCAGCCGTGGCCTTAATTCGGCGCGCCGAGTGGGATCGGTGATATAGACGAAGGCGATACCGCCCTGCGTGCCAGCGTAGGCGTCGCAGCGGGTGATGGTGGCGCCGGCGCTCCGGAGCAGGCCGGCGTTTTTTAAGACGACGTTGGGGTAAATATATTTATCCACTTTTTTGAAACCGTGATCGGTGGTGACGATGACGGTGGTCTGGGCGCGTCGGCCGGTGGCATCGATGGTGCGGAGCAGTTCGCCGACGAGTCGATCGGCGAGAGCGAGGGCGGTTATGCCGGGGGCAGAGCCGGGGCCGAAACGATGGTGGGTTGAGTCGGTGTTGAGGGTATGATAGAGCAGGAGATTGGGTTGGTGGCGGGAAAAGGCGAAGCACGCGGCGCGAGTCCAGAGCTCATCACGCCAGACGATGTTGCGTTGGCCGGAGCGGGCGGCCTCGATTTCGCTGGCGGTGGCGACGCCCGCCGCGATCATTTCTTGGGAGAGAACGGCGGCGGGATCGGGCAGTTCGGCGAAGCTCCAGGTGATCGTTTGGGGGCGGGTGATGGCGACCCAATCGACCTCGGCCGTGGTGAGACCGGCGGCGAAGGCGGCGTCGTATAAAGTGGGGACACGCACTAATTTTGCTTTGTCGACCCAAGGTTCGATTTTGTTGGGTTGGCCAGGGCCACCGCGGACGACGAGCCCGTTGTAGAGGACCCCGTGCTTGGCAGGGGTGACGCCGGTGATCAGGCTGGTGTGATTAGGCCAGGTGATGGTTGGATTTACGACCGTCATGGCTTCGGCGACGGCGCCGGCAGCGGCGAGTTGACGCAAGTGGGGGAGGGGGATGGATTCATCGCGCCACAGGTAGGCGGGGAAGCCATCGATACTGATGAGGACGACGTGTCGGTCGGAGCGCGCCGCTCGGAGGGAAACGAGCAGGGCGGTGAGAAATATGAGTGAGAAAAAAAGTGGTCGGCGTAGCGGAGTCGAAGGGGTCATAAGTCGGGATGAGGTGCGGGTAGGCGATTGGGGCGAGTGGCGCGGCGTGGACGCACTTGGGGGTGGCGGCGCTATAAAACAAGCATGCGGGCGCGGACGGCGGCGATGAGATCGTCATAGCCACCGAGAAACTGGTGCAACGTGTGTTGGGTGGCGCCGTAGTTGAGGAAGCTTGCTGGCGGCATGCCATTGGGATCGTGCGCGCGGATGAAATCGGGAAACTTAGAGCGCAATTCAGCGAGGATGGCCGCATCGACGGGCTGTTCGAGCGTGAGTGCGGGTGGAGCGGAGGTTGCGTTGAATTGGGTCCACCATGAAAAAGGAATGGTCTGCAAAACATCGCGGCCGACGATTTGTGACCAGTGGGCCTCGTGGCGATAGGCGGCGGCGAGGAGCGTGCCGGCGTAACCGTGTTGTTGAAAAATGCGGTGGGCATTTTTGAAAACGGCAATACCGGCCCAGTCGAGAACGCCTGGGGTGACGGCAATTTTTTGGTGGGCAGCGACGCGTTTGAGGTGATCGTCGACGCGGCCGATCATCAGAGTGATATACGGATGGATCGTATCGGCGGGAAGTCCGGCGGTGCGGGCCCGCTGCAAGCCGCGGGCGAAGGCGTCGGCGACGGCGATGGCTTGGGGGACGGTGAAACTCACCGTGGCGTTGACGCGAAAACCGCGCGCGGTCATCTCTTCGATGGCGGCGATGCCAACGGCGGTGGCGGGCACCTTGATCGCGAGATTAGGCGCGAGGCGGGTGAGCTGGGTGGCCTGAGCGACCATGAGTTCAAAACTCGGATAGTATTTCGGGTTAACTTGGACGGAGAGGAACCCCTTAACGCCGCGAGTGGCGTGGAAGACGGGCAGGAGGCGGGCGGCGGCATCGAGGGCCAACGTATGAATCAATTTCCAAGCGATATCGTCCTCGGTGGCGCTGGGGAAGTCAGTGAGGTTTCGATCGATGATGGGCAAGCAGAGGTCCGGCTGGGCTTTGACGGCCTGGGCGACGATGACGGGGTTGGAGGTGCCGCCGACGGCACCGAGGGCGATGGCTTGGCTGAGCTCAGCGGGCACGCCGGAATCGTTCCACCAGTCGGCGCCGAGCGCGGACATTTGAGCCATGCGGGCAGGGATCATTGCAAGAGTAGGGTTAAACGCCTGCGTGGAGGCGGACGTAGTTGCGGGCGGCGATGGCTTTAGGCAAGGGGGGGACCTTGGTGGGATCCTCTTCGGCCTCGACGACGAGCCAGCCTCGGTAATCGGCTTGGGCGAGAATTTTAAAGATGGCGGGAAAATCGACGCAACCATCTCCGGGAATGGTGAAGACGCCTTCGGTGACGGCGCGGCAAAAGGACCAACCCTCCGCGTGAGCGCGGGTCGCGATGGCGGGGCGGACACTTTTAAGATGAACGTGGGCGATTCGGGAAGCGTAACGCGCGGCGATGGCGACGGGATTAATTCCGGCGAACGCGAGGTGGCCGGGATCGAGGAGCAGGTAGAGCGAGGGTACGTCGGCGAGAAGCCGATGGAGATCGGTTTCACTTTGGATCACGGTCCCCATGTGATGATGGTAGACCAGTTTAGTTTCCCCGGCGGCGGCGATGGTGGCGAAGTTTTGCAACCCGGCGGTGAAACGGGACCACTCGGTCTCGTTGAGGGCGGCGGGCGGGGTGGCTCCGGAAGTGAGGGCGGCGTGGCGATTGCCGTGGAGGCAATGGGTGCACTCGGCGGCGATGATGATGCGGGCGCCGAGGGTTTTGAGGAGGTTGAGGTGCTCGCGAAACGCGCGCGTTTCGGTGGCGAGATCGCGGGAGGCGAGGAATGTGCTGTGCCATCCGCTGACGAGCCGTAGATCGTGGCGGCCGAGGGCGTCGGCGAGGGCCGCCGCGGAGCGGGGGTAAGCGTGTCCGAGCTCGCTGCCCGCGTAGCCGGCGGCGCGCATTTCGGTCAAGATGGTATCGAGGGGCACGTCCCCGGCGAGCTCGGTGAAATCGTCATTGCTCCAGATGATCGGATTGGCGCCCACGAGGCAGTCGGGATGAAGGTGAGGGCGGCAGAGGCTGGAGGCGGCAGCAACGGCAGTCGTGGTCCTGGGCGGCGACGAGGAAGCGGCGGGGTGCATGGTAGTGAGGAAGGGGATGCGGCGGGTGGTTGATCAATAGTAAAGGCGCTGCTTTTTCTTGGCTTGAACGTAGCTGGCACGGGCGGCGCGGACGCCGGGTAATTGCGACGAGCCCGACACGGGGACGTCCCACCAAGCGTAGCCCGGTAAGCGGGCCTCGGCAGGCGTGGTGATGTGAATAAGAACGACGCCCGGCGTGGTTTTGGCACGGGTGAAAGCGGCGCGCAGTTGGGCGGGCGTTTCCGCGCGGATGCCCGTGGCGCCAAGGCTCTCGGCATTTTTAGCGAAGTCGACCGGAACGGGCACGCCGTCCAGCCGACCGTGGAGAGTGGTGCGCCGGCGGAATTCGTTGCCAAAACTTTGGCCACCGCAGCCGCGCTGTAATCCGTGGATACAGCCGAAGCCATGGTTGTCGAGGAGCACGATGGTGAGTTTGAGCCCTTCCTGCACCGCGGTGACGATTTCGGTATGGAGCATCAGGTAGCTACCGTCTCCAAGAAATGAATACACATCGCGGTGCGGAGCGGCGAGTTTGATTCCGAGCGCGCCGGCGATCTCGTAACCCATGCAGGAGAAGCCGTATTCGGAGTGGTAGTCCGAAGCGGACTGGGAACGCCAAAGCTTGTGGATGTCGCCGGGGATGCCGCCGGAGGCGTGGACGACGGTGCCGTTGGTGCCGCAGGCTTGGTTGAGCTCGTCGATGACTTGGGCGGGGGTAAGTGGAACGTTGGCCTGTGGAGCGATGAGACGGGTGCGAGTGACCGCCCAAGCGGAGCGTTTTTTCTGGATGATCGTCCGGTAGCTAGGCGTGATTTGCCAGCCGGCCAGAGCGCGTTGTAATTGATGGAGGACGGCCTGCGCATCGCCGAGGAGTGGCCAAGCGCCGTGTTTTCTAACATCGGCGCCGTGGACATTAATCGCGATGAAACGGACTCGCGGGTTTTGAAATTGGGTCTTGGACGCCGTCGTGAAGTCGCTGAGCCGGGTGCCGACATTAATGACAAGGTCCGCTTCGCGAGCGAGGGCGTTGGCGGCGGCTGTGCCGGTGACGCCGATTGCGCCGAGGCAGGCAGGGTGATCGTCGAGAATCGCACCCTTGCCGGCCTGGGTGACGGCGACGGGCAAACCGGTGGCCGCAGCCAGATGCATGAGTGCGGCCGTGGCGTCGCTATAGTGGACACCGCCGCCCGCGATGAGCAGAGGTCGGCGGGAGGTCCGGAGGAGATCGCAGGCGACTTGCAGAGCGGCGGTCGCGCAAGGTGAACGCTCGACGGTGTAGACCCGTTTCTCGAAGAAATGGCGAGGGTAAGCGTAGCTCTCGGCTTGGACATCCTCGGGCAAGGCGATCGTGACGGCGCCGGTTTCGGCGGGATCGGCGAGGACGCGCATGGCCTCGGGCAAAGCGGCGAGAATTTGTTCCGGGCGATTGATTCTATCCCAATATTTGGACACCGGCCGAAAGCAGTCGTTGACGCTGACATCTTGACTGCCGGGGTATTCCAACTGCTGGAGGACGGGGTTGGGAATGCGGTTGGCAAAGATATCGCCTGGGAGCAGGAGCACCGGTAGACGATTGACGGTGGCAACCGCGGCGCCGGTGATCATGTTGGTGGCGCCAGGCCCGATGGAACTGGTGCAGGCGAACGTGCCGAGCCGTTGGCGTGTCTTGGCGAAGGCGACCGCGGCATGGACCATGGCCTGTTCATTTTTGGCTTGGTAAAAGGGCAAGGAGCGGCCGCCGTTTTCCTCGAGGGCCTGACCGAAACCGGTGACATTACCGTGGCCGAAAATACCCCAAACGCCGTGAATGAGGCGATGTTCAGTTCCGTCGCGCTTGATGAATTGCTGGCTGAGGAAACGGATGCTAGCGGCAGCCATACTGAGTGTGACCGTTGATTTCATGAGAGGGTCGAAGGGATTGAGGGGCGGCGACGGAAGGGCTAAGAAAACAGTACCTTAAAATGTAGCCGATCGATCAATGTAAAGGTTGCGTAAAAACTACGCCGAGAATCGCGGATTGGAAACGATGCAAGTGAGGTCGGCTCGGCTGGTTTTTTATGACGCGGCCGATATCTTTTGGGCAAGGCCACGGGGTGACGCCCCGTGATTTCCAGATGGCGATAGGTAAAGTTTGGCGGGATCATTTTTTAAAATCGCTCGCGCGATGCCGTCGCTTGCGGCAGGCGTTAGCGATGCCATTCTCAGAAGGCGCTTTTGAATCCACGATGCCAGCGGCGTTATTTTCGCTGCGTGGGCGGCGCGCGCTCATTACGGGTGCTGGGCAAGGCATTGGGTTAATGCTGGCGAGGGGGCTGGGGATGGCGGGTGCGGAGGTGGTGCTGAATGACAAGGAGCCGGCGCGTCTGGACCAAGCGGTGGCGATGCTGCGGCGCGAGGGTCTTGCGGTGGAGGGATGTGTTTTTGACGTGACGGACGAAAAAACGATTGCGATCGGCCTGGCGTCGCTGGGCCGCGGCGAATTTGAGGTGGGGGGCGGGATCGATATCTTGATCAACAATGCAGGGATTCATCAGCGGGCGCCCTTGGAGTTGATGTCGACGGCGGCGTGGCAGGCGGTGCTTGATGTGAACTTGACGAGTGCGTTTTTGGTGACGCGTGGGGTGGTGGCGGGCATGCTGCAGCGCGGCTCTGGTAAGATCATAAACATCTGCTCATTGAACTCGGAGATCTCGCGACCCACGATCGCGAATTACGCGGCGGCGAAGGGCGGGCTGAAGATGCTGACTCGCGCGATGGCGGTGGAGTGGGGCGGGCGCAACGTGCAGACGAATGGGATTGCGCCGGGCTACATGCGCACGGAGATGACGGATGTGTTGACGGTGGATCCGGTCTGGGAACGCCTGATTTGTGCGCGGACGCCAGCAGGGCGTTGGGGGGAACCCCGTGAACTCATCGGTGCGGCCGTTTTTTTGGCCTCGCGGGGGGCTGACTTTGTTAATGGCCAGATTATCACCGTTGATGGTGGTCTGCTCGCGGCGCTGTGATTTTTATTTTATGAAATACCTCGGCCTGCTCGTGGTTTGGTGGATGCCGCTGGCTTAGGCGCAAAGCGCCGAGCCTGGGCCGCTGCCGGGTGCCCACGCGCACACTGATTATGAGCACGCCCGCCCGTGAGCGGAGGCGTTGGCGCGAGGATTTGGCAACGGTGAGGCTGATGTTTGGTGGGTGAATGGGGCCATGCTCATCGCGCACGATCTTAAAAATGTGAACAGGGAGCGACTGCTCGCTGCGCTGTATCTCAATCCTTTGCGGGTGAGGAGGCCGCGCCACGGTGGCCGCGTATTTGCGGGAAGTGCGGTGTTCACGCTTTTGATTGATGTGAAGTCAGAGGCGGAGGCAACCTACGCGGCCCTCCACGCTATTTTTAAAAATTGCACGGACCGAGTGACGGAGTTTCGCGGCGACCGCGCGGAGCGCCGGGCCATCACGATAGTCATCTCTGGCAACCGAGCGATTGATACGATGCGCAAGCAGGCGGTGCGGTATGCGGCCGGCGACGGTCGCTCGGGTGATCTTAACACAAACCGTCGCCGAACGTGGTCTCGTGGGTGAGCGAAAAATGGCAGAAGCTTTTTCATGGCGCTGGGCGGGTACAATACCGGCCAAGGATCAGGTGGCTTTGCGCGCTTTTGGAGAGCGCGCCCATGCGCAGGGGCGGCAAGTGCGGTTCTGGAATACGCCCGATCGGCGGGAGGTTTGGCCGGTGCTGAAGGAGGCCGGAGTTGATCTGATGGGGACGGATGATTTGGCCGGATTAGCGGCTTCTTTGGCGCGATGATGGTTGTGGTTGGGCTGGCGGGAACTGCCGTGAAAAGCGGGAGCGAACGCGGGCCCGAGACGCGGCCGGACGAGCGAATCCGCCAGCGGTTTTCGTGTGAGCGGTCGCCTGAGTTTAGCGCACGAGGTAAAGTTCGACCAAGGCGGTTCCCGTGGTGTCGCCAGCGCCACTGACCACGGCGGTATAGCTGCCGGCGGGCAAGGTCAGGAGCAAGACCGCGTCTCGGCTACCACTCGTTAAGTTAAAAGCACCGACGGCGGCACTCACGCTCGCAATCTCGGCTGCGTTATTCACGCTTGACCAATTGTCGTTGGTGGCGATCGCCGTACTTTCGCGAAATACGGTGAGTACGGGATCGGCCAAAAGGTCGGTCACGCCAAAAGGCGAGAGACCGGGACCGACGGCGCGGATCAACATCTGGAGCGACCCCTTGCCGTCGATCACGAAGCCTGGCACGAGGCGATCATCCGAAGTACCCACAAAAGCGCGAGTGGAAGCGTTTACGAGGGTAAGTTCGGTGGCCGTTGAGTTGGCTGCGTCATAGACCTCAATCAGGACAACTCCGCTGGACGTGGCGTCGCTCGCGGTGACGGGCGTAGTGAAACTGCCACTACTGAGCTCGGCGATGAGGGCGGCGTCCTTGCTCCCGGCCGAAAGGGGAAATGCGCCGGCGGAAAGCATGCGGGTCGTATCGGTGGCGAGCCAGTTATCGTTGGCCGCGATGGAGGCGTTGCCGTTGAGCAGAGCGAGGCGCGGATCGGCGAGGGCACCGGCTACGTTAAAGGCGGAAAGGGTGGGGCCGATGGCGCGAATCAGCATGGATTTCTGACCCTTGCCGCTGAGCACAAATCCGGCAATGGGCGTGCCGGCGGATCCCCCGACCTTGGCGCGGGTGGCGATATTGATGAGTCGGGCGGTGCTGGGGGGGATGGGTTCCGCGGCGGAGGCAACTGGGCCACGGACGGCCAGCGGGCGGTAGCTCGACGTCATCACCTCGTAACTGATAACGCCCTGCGCATTGCGACCGGGGCCGTTCGCAGCGGGAATATTCGTCGCGACGCCGAACTCCACCAACCACGCGCTGCTGGCGGATGATCCGTTGCCGGATCGCAAGGCCGTCGAAGACCAATACGCGGTTGCGGGCATTGTTGAGGAGGGGAACAGCACGCGGTTAAGCGGGGCGAGCGCGGCCGCCGATGTCGTCGCCGTGGTGAGCGTAAAATCAACGAGCGACTGAAGTTCTTTAATATTCGGCAAACGCCAGTCGTTGTACCCGGCGAGGACCAGGTTCTCCGCGTAGTTGAGCGCGCCGGTCCAATTGACCGCTGGTCCGGGGGCTTGAGCCCACATGAGTCCGGTGTCGGTGTCGGTAATGGTGCCGTCCAGATTATTGACGTAGTTGTGACCGTTGCCGGGCTTGGCGCCGCGGACGTAACGCGCATGATAGCGGAGCAGGCCTCCAGAGCTAAGTGTTTCCGTTTTCGGCTTTGGCCCCATGCCGCCGCCCCCATTGACGCACCACACCCTGGTTGCATCCGTCCCGTAGATGTCACTTGACCACCAATATTCCGCAGCGCCCGTGGGGTTGACCGGGAAAAACGCGGTATTCATTGCGGCTGGATTGCCGAGGTTGTGGCTCATGATGCTAAACAATTCCGTGGGCGTAGGCAGTCGCCAGTCGCGATAGCCTCCCGTCGTGACGGTGCCAGCGCGACCGGCCGCGTTATCCCAGCTGGTCTCGCCGGCATCGACCTTCTGCCACATCAGTCCGGTGACTTTGTCGGTCACCGTGCCATCGCCATTGTCGCCGTAAGCGGGGGCGTTGATGGTGTAATCCGAGTCCTCGCCAAAGGTGGGTGTGGCGTCGATCGTCTGACCGGTGTCGGGCAGCTTGAGGAAACTGGCGGAACCCATCGCATAGGTCGTGAGACGGTTGCTGCTCGTGTAGGTCGTGGTCGTAGGTGAAATGGTCGGTAGTCGCCAAGTGATCGTGAACGTCTTGGGGTTGACGTTGCGGTTGATGCGCCAGCATTCGTCGTAGGTGGCGTTGCCGATGGAGACACGCATGAGAAATTGATCTTGGGAAGGAGCGCCGGTGAGGGATTCGGAGAGATGGCCGGTGGCATCGGTTTGGAGCGCGACGGGGTTTTTGAAAGCGATGATACGAGCACCGGCGACCGGTTTGGCCGAGTAGCCACCGGTATTGTCAGGGCGCATACTTTGGACGGTGGGCTGACCATCAACTTGGTTGCCAAAGTTCACAACCGTGCCGTGGAAAGCGGTGGGCAGGTAGGGGCTTTGCGGTCCGGTCGCGTTGCTGCCAATGGCGTGGTAGTGGTAGCTGAGACTGCCGTGAGTGTGGCCGCCTTCCGTATCGAGGGCCTGGCGGACGCCACCATCGGGCTCAGTGTATCCGAATATTGGATAGCCATCGAGCGCCCATGCGATGGGCTTGTCAATTCCGAGGACGGCCTGGAGATGGACGGGGGCAATGTGGTAGTGATAATCGTCGGCCAAGCCGCAGTGGCCGCCATAGGCGTCGAGCTCGCCGATTTCGTAGGAGAGTCGACCGGTGTTGTTGCGAGGGTTGAAAATGGGAATACCGTCGGAGCCGAGGGCGATAGCGCCCCGCTGGAAGTTGCCCGAGGAAATCGGAATGGGGGCGGCGGAAGGTATTGGCACCAAGGGTAACCGCCAGACATTGGGCTTGCCGAAGCCGATCGAATTGGCGTCGCGATCAGGGTTAGTGGTGGCCGCGAAATAGGAGACCGGCAGGGGGATTTGCTGCTGCCACGAGGTGATCCCGACCATGAGGTTGGGCATCCGGGTGTTATCGGGCACGTTGTCGGATTCCTCGTAAAAAGTCGTTGCGTCCCAGTAAAAGCGCACGCCGGGTTTGAAGGCGCCGAAGGACGCGGCCATGAGCGCGCCGTTACCGGGCGGCGGAGTCGTGAGGGCCGCGGTGGTGCGCTCGGCGTTGAGTTGGTTCGTGAGTTCGGCGCGAGCGGCGGCGATAGAGGGAGAAGCTGGGGCCGCATCGTGCCAAGAGTGGGCTTCGAGAGGTCGCGGAGCGAGTAACGTAAGCGTCAGGAGAAGCGGAAGGGAGCACTGGTGGTTCATGGAAAAATCCTAGGGGGCAGTGAGTCCTTAGCTGGTTCTATGGTTTACCGAGTGCTTCCAAGGCCGCGTAGGCGGGCGCGCCGAGGCCGGCGAGAAGGTGGGCCTGCAGTTCGGAGCGGAGGGCGTTCGCCTGGACGGTATTAGTCGCGGCGAGGTTTCGCGTTTCGGCAAGATCGAGCGTGATGTTAAAAAGCTCGGTGGTCCGATTGTCCCAGTAGTAGATTAATTTGAAATCGCCTTGGCGGATCGCCGAGTGCGGGCGCAGGGCCGGTTCGATCGGCGTGTGCCAGACGAAGCGCCCGATGGGGCGGCTGACGGCACCGACACCTCCATTGGTTAAAATCGACCGCCAACTCCCGCCCTCCACTCCGCTGGCCACCGCGAAACCGGGTGCGGCAAGATCGAGCATCGTCGGCAGGAGGTCGTAGCCGATCACAGGCGTATTCGAATAACTGCCGCCACGAATGCCCGGTCCCGCCACGATCAAGGGCACGCGCACCCCGCCTTCCCCGCAATCGCCTTTTGTCCCGCGCAGGGCATTTTGCGTATTCCCGCCGTTATCCGACATGAAGATCACGTACGTGTTATTCGCGATGCCGAGCTCGTCGAGTTTCCTCAATAGCTCACCGATACAGGTGTCCAAGTCCTCGGTCATCGCGGCCTGTACAGATTGGTTGCCGGAATATTTTGCGAGGGTGGAGGATAACGCCTGCGAGATGGCATGCACGGCGTAGTAGGACATTTGCAAAAAGAATGGCCGACCCTCGCGGACGCGTTCCTCCATGTACGTATTCGCGCGGCGGGTTAAGCTGAAGGAAAGTTTAGGATCGTTTGGATTGGTTGAATCCCCCGTTTCATTGACGGTGATACCGTCGTTCACATCGAAGCCCATCGAGGCTGGAGTCTGGAACCATTGCCACTTTCCGAGGTGGGCTGCGCTATACTTCGGGTTAGCCCGCTTGAGCGTGTTCGCGCTCGAGTCGGTCAGCGGAGCGCTCCAATTCCGAGAGGCTTTAGTCGGAGCATTGAGCGAGGTGGTGGTCCGCCCCATGAGCAGCGACGCCCGTGAGCACTCGCAGGTGGGGTGGCCGGCGTAGGCCTGAGAAAAGATGATGCCCTTGGTCGCGAGTTTTTCCAGATTAGGGGTGCGAAACGATGCGTTGCGGCTGTTCGCCTGGCCGGCGATCATTGCCACCGAGTGACCATTCCACGATTGATCATCGGACAAGATGAAAAGGAAATTGGGTGGCGCGACCGGTGCAGGCGGAGCCACGTAGAATTCAACGAGAGCGGTGCCTGTCGTCTGGTTTACCCCGCTAACGACGGCGGAATACGAACCCGCGGGCAGCGTGACGAGGAGTGCGGCGTCGCCACTACCACTGGTCAAGGCAAACGCACCGACGGCGGTCGCGGTGGTGGCGATCTCGGCGGCATTAGCGGCGCTCGACCAATTATCATTAGTGGCGAGAGGGGTTTGGTCGCGGTAAAGGGTGAGGGTCGGATCACCGAGTACATTGGTGACGCCGAAAGGTGTGAGCCCCGGGCCGACGGCGCGGATAAGCAGGCGGAGGGATCCGTTGCCGCTGATGGTAAATGCTGGAATCAAGACGCGCTCGCCCGTACCGACATAAGCGCGCGTGGACGCGTTGATCAGGGTCGTGGCCGTGGCGGGCGCGGCTTCGTATACTTCGAGCAAGGCGACACCGGTGCCGGTATCGGAGGCGCTCACGGGGGCCGTGTAACTGCCGGGGAGGAGACTTGCGACGATGGCCGCGTCTTTGCTGCCAGCGGGTAACGGGAAGGACCCCGCTGCGGTCATGGTCGCCGCGTCCGCTCCGCGCCAGTTATCGTTATTCGCGATCTCGGTCTTTTCTAAAAAGAGCTGGAGCCGTGGGTCGGCGAGGGCGCCGCTGACGTTGAACGTAGCCAGGCTTGGTCCGACCGCCCTGATCAGCATGGACTGCGCCGTGGCGCCGCTGAGAACAAATCCAGGAATGGGGGTTTCGGCGATGCCACCGATCGCGACTCGCGCTGAAATGTTGGTGAGGCGCGCGGTGTCGGCGCCCAACGCGGGGAGTGGAGCCTGCGTAAAAAAAGCCAGGAGCCAGGACGCGCGCGTCGCGTTTCTAAAGGCAAACGAGATCGGTCTGTGAAAATTCACCCTGAAAATGTAACGTGCCCAATCGATGCGAAGCTAGGCTTGATTGTTAAAACTTGGTTATTTTCAGCCGCTTGACTCGGCGATTTGCTTTGGCCGAGCGAACCGGCGATTCGCTTTGGCCGAGCGAGCCGGCGAGGAGAGGGCTTTCTGGAAAATAGTGCTTATCGCAGGTCGGGCCGGAGCCGGGTTGGCTGAGAAGAGGGTGACGACGACGGGATCCGGCGGCGGCGGTACCACCCCGCGCGAGCCCCTACCTGATAACCCGAAGAGGCCGTAATTTCACCTGGGACCGAGGGACGGCTGGGCGCGTTCGAGGGCGGGCGGTGCGCGCGCCCGCGGAGCGTTCTTCCCAGTGGCGGTTGAGGTGCGTTCGCCTTTAGTCGTGCGCCATCTAGGAAAATGAGCTGAAGCAAGTGCCGACTGCCGGCCGACCAGTCAGCAACGTCGTGACAGCAACCTCGGGAGAGGGCGCGCCGCGGCACCGAGGCGAGCCCTTTGACGGTCAAATGGCGGCGCTGAGTGTTAAAAAAACGAGCTTGCGCGGGGCAGGGTGCGGTCCGCGCCAGATGGCGGGTGGCACTAAGCTAGCGGGAGAGCGGGCTGGTCGCAGCTGGTGGCGACTATTTCTTTTTTTCCGGCTTGGGATCTAGGTTGGCCGCGAGGTCAGCGGGGGTGACCTGCGAGGAGACCCCGGTGGCGGGCACCTCGATTTTGGCGAGCCAGAGGGCGGCGTTGAGGACGAGTTTGCGGAGATTAGCGTCGCTCCAATTTGAGTGGAAATGCGCTCCGGTGAGACCGAAGCCGCGGCCGCCGTCTGGGCGCTCATAGGCCCATGAAACCGTTTGTCGCTCACCGCGAGCGACGGCGGCGCGGACGGTTGGGTTCCCCGAGTGGTCCCCGTCGGGTCGCTTCGTCGTGCTGGCATCGGGTGTGGCGACGAGGAGGGGGGTGACCCCCTTCATGGCCTCAGAAAAGCGCAGATGAAAATACCACTCGTCGCGCAGCTTGAACGGTTGCACACCGCGGGTGATGGGGTGAGTGGGGAACGAAGTGAATTGCGCGTCCCAGTGGGGATTAATGGACCAGTTAATCTCGAAAGCGCCGCCGACCCATTGGATGAACTCGGCTTGGCCTTTACTGAGCGTCGGCTCGACCGCGTAGTGAAGCAACCCGAGGCCCGCGCCGCGGCCGAGGACTTTGCCGAGGACGGCGAGACGGTCTTCTTGCAAGGCGATGTGCCGCGCGCCGCCATCGGCAAAAATGATGACGGCATCGACTTGGGCGAACGCGGTCGGATTCTTGGGCCAGCCATTGAGGGCCACTTCGGTGCTGACGCCCTTGACGGATGCGAGGCATTTCTGGAGCAGCAAGACGCCCGCATTATGTTCGTGTTGCCCGGGCCCGTGGCTGGGTGGTCCGGCGATGAGCAGGATTTTTTTATCGGCGGCGAACAAGGCTGTGGCAGCCAGATAAGCGAGCAACGGAAGCAGCAGGGTGGTGGTCAGGCGCGGCCTGAGTGAACGAGGGGAAAGGGGCGTCATCGCTTGATTGGTTGGAGGTTTGGGGCGAGTGGCAATCGTGAATGAGGAAATTGTGGCAAACCGGTGGTTGGACTCGCCCGCATCTAGCGGTGGCGATACGATCGGTTTGACTTAAGTTGGCGGGTTCGTGAGAGGTCGGTTCGCCCCTTACCAATCTTGAAAAAAATGCCCCGCCTGCCCTCGCTCGCTCCCAGTCCGTTGATTTCTCGCCGTCGCTTCCTTTCGCGATCGGCGGCGGGTGCGGCGGTGGTGGGAATGGCGAGCGCTCAGGTCGGCGGCGCGACGCTGGCGGCGGCGGGTGAAAAAGCGCGCGGACAGCCCGTGCGCATGGTCGTTGGTCATCAGCATGACCATTCGGAACTGACCCTGCGGGCGTTGGCGGCGTTTGGCGTTAAAAATATTTGCAGCGGAAAAATATCACGCAAGGAGGATGATGGTTGGAGTGTGGATGGGCTGACGCGGTTGCGAAAGCACGTTGAGTCGTTTGGCCTGAGTTTGGATTGTGTGCCGCTGCCTTTGAGTGCGGCTTATATTACGCAATCGGAGCACCCTGAGATTATGCTCGCACGCGATCCGGAGCGGGACCGCGCGCTCGACGATTTTTGCCAGATGATCAGGAACTGCGGCCGCGTCGGTATCCCGATGGTAAAATATAATCTGACGTTTCTGGGGGTGGTGCGGACGGCCGCGGTGCCCGGTCGTGGTGGGGCGATTCATTCGGCCTTTGATTTTACGAAGTCGCCGCAAAAGCCGGCTTTGACGGAAGCGGGACGAATTACGGACGAAATTTATTGGGAGCGCATCGCGTATTTTTTGAAACGGGTTGTGCCCGTAGCGGAGGAGGCGAAAGTGCGGATAGCGTGTCATCCGCAGGATCCAGGCATGCCGCGCGGCACGGGCTGGCGAGGGGTTAACACGGTGTTGGGGGCCACGGAAGGGTTGCGCCGTTTTGTCGAGTTGCAGGCGAGCCCGTACCATGGTCTGAATTTTTGCCAAGGCACCGTGGCGGAGATGCTCGAGAAACCAGGTGAGGAGATTTACGACGTGATTCGTGAATTTGGCCGGCGCGGCAAGATTTTTAATGTTCATTTTCGCAATATTCGGGGTGGCTTCCTGAAGTTTGAAGAAACGTTTCCAGATGATGGCGACGTCGACATGCCGCGGGCGCTGCGGGCGTATCGTGAGGTCGGTTACGCAGGTATGATCATGCCAGATCACGTGCCGCAGGTCATGGGCGATGTCCGCGGGCAGAAGGCTTACGCGTTTTGTTTCGGGTACATTCAGGCTCTCCTGCAGGTCCTGCGAGCGGAGGCATGAGTCAGCGGAGCGTGGGGTGCCAATGCGTCGGCCGAGGGGGCGACCGGAGTGGCCTGAGTAAGGTGAGGGCGGGGACGGCCGGCGGTGCATCTCGGTGCAAAGGGTGCCCGGCGAACTGTCCGAAACGAGCCGTGTTGCGGCTTTTTTGGCGTCGATGGTTAGTCTGCCACGCGGTGATTCTCGTGGTCGCGGAGGGTGAAGGGCTTTTGCGTTGGTTTTTTTCGGACCGCTCATCGGATTGAATCTAATGGCTTTTTCTTCATCGATATCATCAGGAAAGTTGGCGGCGGGACGACGTCGCTACGCGATCGTGGGCCTGGGTTCTCGGCATGAGTTGTACCAAGACGCCATCCAGACGACGTATGCGCACTGCGCTGAGTTAGTGGCGGTGGGCGATTCGAATCAGGGACGAATGGAACGTTCCCGACAGCGATCGGTGCGAAACCGCGCGGTCATTCCAGCGGGTTATCTGGCGGCGGATTTTGGGCGATTGTTAGCCGAGTGCCGGCCCGACGTCGTCGTGGTGACCACTCCCGATGCCTCGCACCACGAGTACATTATCGCCGCGATGAATGCTGGTTGCGATGTCGTGACGGAGAAGCCCCTGACGATCGATGCGGATAAATGTCGACGGATTCTGGAGGTGAGCCAGCTCACGGGGCGAAGGTGTCGGGTCGCTTTTAATTATCGTTACTCGCCGCCTCGGACCCAGGTAAAAGAAGTCCTGATGAGCGGGGTGGTGGGCGATATTCTCTCGGTTGATTTTCATTGGCTCCTCAACACGCACCATGGAGCGGATTATTTTCGGCGCTGGCATAGCCGGAAAGAGGTTTCGGGTGGGTTGCTGGTTCATAAGTCGACCCATCATTTTGACTTGATAAACTGGTGGTTGGGCGCGGCGCCCGTCGCGGTGATGGCCTCGGGTAAGCGCGAATTTTATACGCCCGAAAGTGCGCAGCGTCAGGGGCTCACCGGCGCCCACAAGCGTTGTTTGACATGTTCGGAAAAGTCCCAGTGCGATTTTTACTTGGATTTGGCGGCGAAGCCCAAGTTGAAATCGTTATATTTGGATCAGGAAAAATATGACGATTACCATCGGGACCAGTGTGTATTTCGTGCGGAGGTCGACATCGAAGATACGATGAACGCCTTGGTCTCGTATGATTCGGGGGCCACGTTGAGTTACTCGCTGAATGCGTTCAACGCGTGGGAGGGCTACACGGTCGCTTTCAACGGGACCAAAGGGCGCCTCGAGCACACCTTAGTCGAGTCGGTTTACTTAAATGGGGTGGAAACGGCGGCGAGTCCGTTGAATGGCGACGACGTGAAGATCCGCGTCGTGCCCCTGCGTGGTGCGGGTTACGATCTCGCACCGTGGATCGCGGAAGGGGACCATGGTGGCGGCGACCGCTTGATGTTAGCGGATATTTTTCTACCGGAACCGCCCTTTGACAAATACCAGCGCGCGGCGGACGCGAGGGCGGGGGTCTCATCAGTTATCGTCGGAATCGGGGCCAACCGGAGCCTGCAAACGGGGGCTCGGGTTCTTTTGGCGGATCTCCTTCCCGAGTGGGTTCAATTGGCGAGGGGAGCCTCGATTGAAGCTTAGGAGAGCCTCGATTACGGCTTAGCGTGCCGCGATGATTTGCCTTGGTTCGTCTGTTTTTTGCTTTTTTGAGGATCGTTCAACATTTTTTTTCGTCTATTTTCACTCGTAACTAGGTCCCCTAAAAATATGAAAACGTCCCTCCGTCAGCTCACCGCCCTCGTCGCTGTTTGTTTCTGTTCAACTCTCATGCAGGCTGCTGATGCCTCCGGTACTTGGAAGTGGATGCAGGCTGGGCGGGGTGGTTCGACGGGAGGGGAAAAAGTCGCTCCTCGTGAGTCCACTTTAGTTCTTGTCGACAAGGCTGGGGTGTTATCGGGCAAGTTGACAACTCCTGGGCGCGGCGGCGATCCCATGTCGACCGAAATTAGCAACGGCAAAGTGAGCGGCGATACCATTTCCTTCACGGTAGTGCGTGAATATAATGGCAACTCGGTTTCCACAAAGTATTCGGGTAAACTCGCCAACGATACAATCACCGGTGAATCGGAGAGCCCTGGTCGCGATGGCCAGAGCATGAAGCGCGAGTGGATTGCGAAGCGCGGGAAGTAGATCTGGCAGGAAGCGCTTGTGGACAAAGCCAACCGGTGCCCAAGGGGGGTGCCGGTTTTTTTGTGCCTGCCCGCCAAATAAAATGTTTCCGTGAGCATTCTTGCACAACGTGCGGGTATTCTCCTCCGGTGGAGGCAAAACTCGACTGGGGCGCGGAGGCCTTGGGAAACACGATTTTCGGCGGGCGCGATGGCGCGATCGCGTTGTAAGCGGCAAGCGATGGCGCACTGGCAAGAGGGTGAAATTTACATGAAAGCGCGCGGGCTAACCCAACGTTGGCGGCATGGGCGATGGCGCTCGTGATCAAAGCAAAACATGAGAGGAATTCTCCACTCGGTTTGGGGTTTGATAGTCCGCAAAACCGTCTGACCCTCCGTCAAGAGCTAGCCAGGGAAATGCCTGGCCGTTAATTGCGGCCAGCGGTGGATCAGCCGACTTCGGCCAATCGGAAGTCCCTCGTCAGATCCGTCAGAGCGGCGAGCGTGAAGTCGCGGCCAAAAGTTGCCCCTTTGACGACCGCCAACCTGAGGTCGTGCGATGGCGGGGGGGGAGTCCGCGGAAGGGGCTGCCGCCGGAACGATCAGTGAGGTTTGCTGGCTGGACGGCGGCTCCGGCGAAGGGGCACGCCGCAAACGAGCTCATGCTGTGACCGGTGGCGCGAACACCGTCTATTTCGGGCGAGCAGGAAATCACCGGAGCCTGGTGAAAGGTTGGTGAGGACTTCTCATATCATGCAGGAAGAAAAAGTTTAAGAAGAGTTTTATGCTAAAGTTGCTAAGAAACTACGCACTCGGGCGAAGGTGAGATGGAAATCGCCAGAAATGCACGATTTCACGATCGCCGCTGGCACTCATGCCTCGCTTCGGTTGAGCGTAGCCATTTCAGACTACAGACAAATCTCCTAAATTGTGACAAAGTCATCTTTGAATTATGAAACGAATCACCATTTTGTTGTTCGCGGCCTTCGCGGCAGCCTTGTTCGCGGGTGAGGCCAAGCGCGTGGGCCAACCCAACATCCTCTGGCTCATCGCCGAGGATATGTCCCCGCACTTCGGCTGCTACGGCGATCCAGTGATTGCGACGCCGAACGTCGATCGGCTGGCGAGTAACGGCGTGCTCTTTGAGCGGGCTTTTACCACCGGATCCATCTGCTCTCCCTCCCGCTCCGCGCTCATCACCGGCAGTTATCAAACGAGTATCGGAGCCCAGAATCATCGCAGTAGCGTCGGCCTAGAAAAGATTCACCTCCCGCCTGGAGTGGAACTGGTGCCGCGGCTTTTCCAGCACGCCGGCTATTACACCTGCAACGGCGGCTACCATCCTGCGCAACGCAAAGGGAAGACGGACTACAATTTTGAATTTGATCCGCACATCTACGACGGCACGGACTGGTCGGGACGGAAGCCCGGACAACCGTTCTTCGCCCAGATTCAACTACTTGGCGGCAAGACCCGCGATCTGCCGGCGGAACTCGCCAAGGCGCGGCAACAACTCGGCAGCGCCACTCCGAAAGAAGAACTGCCGATCCCACCCTATTATCCGCGGACGCCTGCCATCCTCGAAGACTGGGCGGCCACGCTCGACGCCGTGCGAATCACCGATCGACAGATCGGCGAAATTGTGGGGCGCCTGGAGAAGGAAGGCATCCTCGACCAGACGTTGATTTTCTTTATCTCCGACCACGGGGTGAGCCACGCCCGCGGGAAGCAGTTCCTCTACGACGAAGGCACGCACGTCCCATTTGTCGTACGCGGACCGGGTATTCTGCCGGGGCAGCGCCGCAAGGATATCATCCAGCACATCGACATGGCCGCGATTTCGTTGGTCATGGCCGGTATTCCCCTGCCCGCGCGGATGCAAGCGCGCAACTCTCTGGCCTCGGACTACCAGCCGCGGGACGCTGTCTTTTCCGCGCGCGACCGGGCGGATGAGACGGTCGATCACATCCGCAGTGTTCGCACGGAACGTTTCAAGTACATCCGCAATTTTTTGCCTCTTCGACCCCACCTGCAGCCCAACGCGTACAAAGATCACAAGCCGTGCCTGATCGCGCTGCGCGCTGCGGAGGCGGCGGGCCAGCTCGACGCGGTTCAGCGGTCGCTGTTCGCGCCCACACGGGCGCCGGAGGAACTGTATGATCTGGCGGCGGACCCATGGGAGATCCATAACCTCGCCAGCGATCCGGCGCATGCCGCGACCCTCCGGCACCTGCGATCCCGCCTCGACGCCTGGATGGAGCAGACTGACGACCACGGGCGCACGCCCGAGCCCGCGGCCCGCTATGACAGCGACATGGCCGTCTACCTCGGGCGCAAGGCCAACCCGGAGTTGCAGAAGAACATCGAGTTGATGAAACGCTGGGCCGCGGCAGGAAAATAACGCGCCAAATCCGACCTGGGTCTCGGTAGGCGGTCTCTGAAGGCGGACCTCTTCGATGACGCCATTGGTGTCATTGGCGGGACGAAAACCGCCAAAAATGGGCGGTTTGAACAGGGTTGTGTCCGTAGGGATGGATTTTATTAGAACTTCAAAAAAGATATTTTTCCTTTCTGTAGACACGTCGCTTGCGATGGTCGGTCACTGCTGATTTTCAAACTGCCGGTCTTGGGGAAATCCGAGGGGGTCTGCCTGTTACCTTTTAACGAATCGAAAAACGGCCATCCGCGCTGAGAGCGGCGAACCCATCTGCAGTTTTTCGGCAATCCACCGGTACGGTGCGCCGGTCGGCTTTCTCAGGATGAATGCCATTTCGACCTTCCACCAAGGGGGCTTCGGGTCTGAACAAGGTCGTCCCGAATTTCCCGCGTGGTGCCAGCACCTCGTCGAGCACGAATTGAGATAAGCACGAATTGCCAGCGGGCTTCCTTGAGGTCACGAATTTCGTCCCGAGGAAGATCCCGCTCCAACGTCCTTTGCCGTTGTTCGCGGGCGACCGCCTGTTTCTATGCCTGGGTGCCGATGGCCCGGCCTCGAGAAATCACCTTGAAGCCACGCTTTGCCTGTTCCATGGGATCGCCGGTCAGGGAGATGAGCTACCCAATGGAATGCGTCCAACCTTGTGCCAAATCCTCCCGGCGCAGCTCGTTCAACCAGGGTCCCGCCGAAAGCCAGCCCGGCGTCGGCCCTCAGGCAAATCGGGCAAGGCTGCTCCAGCGAAACTGGGCGACCTGCTCGGCGGGAACGATTCCAGCCCGCACCGGGTTCAGATGAATAGGGTCCACCCCGCGCAGGAGAGCGGCGGCGTTTTCTACGGGCGGGGATTGATAGCGGCCCTGAAAAGGATGTCCGCGTTCGGCCCGAAACCGGTTGGAGCGAACGGCCAAGGTGGTCTGCAGCCGGTGCCTGCCATCGGCCAGGTTCGGAATGGGCGTGGTCAGAGCCAGATGGAAATGGTTTCGCAGAATCGAGAAGGCGTGGAATTCCCACTCAAATCGGGTGCTGGCCTCACCCAGCGTGGCCACGAAGGAACTCGCGGCTCCGGTCGTTTCGAAGACGTCGCGCCGGTAATTCCCTCGATTGATGACGTGATAAATCGCTGCTGGATATTGAATGCGAAGCCGCGTGCCACGCCACCAGCAAGGCCGCCGCGGGTTGGGCACCCTCCCTCCGCCTACCCCCGATTTTGGGGCTTCGGAGGTCTTGTCATTTCCAACAAACGCGAGTCGCGCGCCCTCGATTCGTTATCAGGTAACAGGCAGACCCCTTCGGATCGGGGGCAGGCTCGCCCCGTCAACCCAGCGTCCTTCCACCAAAAGACGCCGGAAGACGGCGGGGACGCCCCGCTCGTTTTGGTAGATGAGCCCCGCGAGGGTGCGCAGCGCGACAGCGCCGATATCGTGACAGTTTTGATCGATGCCGGCTGGGAAATTTCCGTCGAGCACGCTGGTCGTGGCCACGGCGAGGTCGCGCGGGACGCGGAGACCGATTTTCGCGAGCAAGGCGCGCAGTGTCGGCAAGGTCGTGATCAAGGCGTCGGGGTGCTCGCGGGCCAGCCAGTGGCGCAACGCGGTAGCCGATGATGGGGACACGTTTTCTTCGAGCAGAAGGGGCGCGAGGCGATCGTGGGCGGGTGTGAGGTCGGCTTGGTGGCGGAGAAAGCCGGCGCGGAAATTGCCGCGGGTATTGCGATCAAACCGGAGCGAACTGACGAAGCCGATGCGGCGGTAGCCGTGGGTGTGGACGCGTTCATAGGCGAGGCTCGCGCACTCGCTTTGATCGCACACGACGGCGTGGGCCCGGGGGGAAGGCAGCGAGAGACCGAGCCGCACGACGGAGAAATCGCTCCATTCGAAGGTGCCGAGGTTCAGGCCTTGGCCATGTGGAGGCAGGAGCAAGCCGCGCACGCCGCGGGCGAGGAGAATCTCCCGCAAACGTTCGGGCGAAAGGTCCGGGCTGACCACGAATTCCTCCAGCCGGTAGCCGAGGAGGTCGGCGGCTTCGGCGGCGCCTCGCCAATAGGCGTCAAATTCGTTGAG
Organism: Opitutus sp. GAS368; assembly: GCA_945903465.1. GTDB lineage: Bacteria > Verrucomicrobiota > Verrucomicrobiia > Opitutales > Opitutaceae > ER46. The sequence goes on along the minus strand of CAMDOF010000044.1, from coordinate 19,884 downwards.
CCGCCGAAGCGCCCGGGGGTCGGGCCACTGGTTGATCCACGCGATCGTCGCGGAGATGGGCACCGCGCTTTTGTGGCGCCGGTAGGCGGCGAGCGAAGCGAGCATCGGATCGGGGCGGTAACCGAGCCGCCGGGCGACGGTCGTAATTTCGTGGCGTCTTGCGAGGGAAACGCGACGGTCGCCCCGCAGCGCGAGTGAGACGGCGACGTGGGAGACGCCCACGGCTTTGGCCACATCCCGGAGTGAAACCCGGACCGAATTGGGCTTAGAACGATGGGGCATGGCGGTCGGGCGGATCTTAGCGAAGCCCCTTTAGGTTACCAGTGAAACCTTTGGTATGATTGAAGCCGACAGCCAGGGTGGGATTATGCGTTGGCGTGCCCGGGCCTGACCAGTCGGATGGGGACCCTGCCGGCGATCTTTTTGAACTACCACCACCTATGAATCTTCGAAACTTCTGCACGAGCGCATTCGCGCTCGTTTCGGTGTTAGCCTTCGCCCAAAACGTGCCGGTCCCTTCCGTGGCGCGCGCGACGCCCCCGGCGGCCGAGACCGTCGTGCTTTCTCCGTTCACCGTGAACACCGACCGAGACAACGGCTTCACCGCCGTGAACGCGGGCACGGCCACCCGGCTGGCCCTTGAAATGAAAGATGTGCCCGCGGCATATCAGGTCATGACGCGCGATTTCATCGATGCGCTCGGTATCACGAATGTCCAGGAAGCCACCCAGTGGGCGACGAACGGCGGTAGCATCCCCGACGGCAACGGCCAGGACGTGTTCAATATTACCTTCCTCGCCAACATGCGTGGCGTCGCGCTCAGCGGCGGCCAGCAGCGAAACAACTACATCTCCTCGGGTACGCTCGATAGCTATTCGCTCGAGCGCTACGATTTCAGCCGCGGACCCAATGCCGCGCTCTTCAGCATCGGTGGCAACACGGCGCTCGGCGGCGGCATGGGCGGCCAGACCAAACGCGCGCGCTACGACCGGTCGGCCGAGACGCTCGCGTTCACCTACGGCTCGTGGGACTACAGGCGGACGACGATCGATATCAATCGTCCGCTGACCGATCGCCTCGCCGTGCGCGCCAACGCCGTCCTCTTCGACCGGGGCGGGTGGCGGCTCGGCGAGTTTGAGAAGACCAAGGGCCTCACCGTCGCCGCTTCCTACATGATCACGCCGAAGACCGAACTCCGTCTGGAGGGCGCCTACGACCACACAAAAAGAAATAATCCCCAGGTAAACCTCTTCGACAATGTGTCCGGCTGGGATGGGCGCACCGTGTTCCGCGGTCCGATCACCAATGCACTCTGGGGCAACCAGAGCGACACGCCCGGAGCCGTCAACGCCCTCGGCTATGCGCTCACGTGGAACGGCGAGACCCAGGGTGTGAACCGCCAAGGCAGCCCCTATTACGTCTTCAGTCCGTTTTCCGGTCAGAGCGCGGTCATGAATTACCAGAACGAGGGCTACACGCGGCGCGCCGACGAGACCGCGCGGACGCCGATGCTCTGGAACGGCACAGTCTACACCCGCGCGCTCACGGCCGCCGGTGCCGCCGCGCTGCCGTTCGGCAACGCCGGCTCGACGACCACGCTCCCCGCGATCATCACGAACACGGCGAACGGCGGCGAACTCGACCTGCGCTACCAGTCCCTGTTGCCCGCCGACCGTTTCAACCGCGCGCTCGCCGGCTCGGCGTTTCGGGTGCCCGACAAGCGCTTCAATAATTCCCTCGATACCGAAATTCTCGGTCAGCGTACCAAGGACGCCAATTTCACGCTGGCCCACCAGGTCGGCGACAGCCTCTACCTCGAACTCGGCGGCGATGTGAACCAGGTGCACGACCGACGGATGAATCCGAACAACCTCCGGAACGTCCGGATCGATATCAATCAGACGCTCCCGAACGGCACCGCCAATACCCATTTCCTTCAGCCCTACATGGACACTCCGCTCGTGTGGAACAACCGCTTTACGACCAACACCGCCCTTCGCGGCAACGTCGGCTGGAAGCACAATTACGGCCACTGGGGCGACTACGTGTTCAACCTTAACACCTCTCTCGCCAAGCGAAACATTCGCAATCGCAACTACGTTTTCAGCCTGGCGTCGAACGCCGATCCTCGCATGTGGCAGGGCGCCGACGAGCAGATCCGTTTCCGCTATTACTGGAACGAATCGGCGCGGCCTTATACCGATTCCGGCGTCCCGGCCTCCGTCTACAAGGTCAACTGGGTCGACCTCAACAATCCCGTCGCCTCGACCGTCACCGTTCAGCCGCGCTGGGTGATCGGCGACTGGAATGACCAGGATGAGACCTTCAACAACGCGATCCTCGCCGGCAGCGCGAAATACTTCGGCGGCAAACTGGTTTTTCTCTCCTCCACGCGGTTTGACGCCTACCAAACAAAACAACGCTCCCGAATGGAGTTCGGGAATCTTCCGGCCAACTGGGACGGCTACACGCTCTTCTACAAACCCGATGCACCGGCCGATTGGCGCGCGCTCACCTACATTCCGCGCGACAACACCACCGGCGCCGCGCTGGCGACCGCCCCGATCCCTGCCGCCACGCGCCCGCGCGTAAATACGGCGATTCCCGCCAACACGTCGAACAACGGCGTCCAGGTCGGCGTGCCTTTTTTCGCGAATGACCGTTTTCGCAACGACTCCAGCAATCCCATCAACAAGGGTGACGGCTTCCGGATCAGCGACGGTTTCGTTTATCACGCGTTGAAGTGGATTTCACTTTCAGCGAACAGTGCGACGAGTTATGTCACGCCTCCCGTGGGGGCCTTCACGCTCACCAACGACGTCGTCGAGCCGCAGACTGGCCGCGGCTACGACACCGGTCTGCGTTTCACGTTCTTCAATGGCCGACTCACGGCGAACGCGAACTCCTTTTACAACGTCGAGGAACATCAGCGCATCGCCGCACCCACGACCGGCTCGATCAATAATCTGCTCAGCCGGAACCACGCCAACGACGCGACCTCCGGCGGGCGCAATACCCGGGGCATCCCTGATGTGTTCGGCACCGATTACCAGTCGGCGAAGAATCGCGGCATCGAGCTGGAGGTTCAGGGTCAACTCGCGAAGGGCCTGCGCATGATGGTCAATTTCGGCACCGGCAAAGTGGAGAACTACGAGCGCTTCCCGCTCGCGCGCGACTTTGTCCTCGAAAACGCCGCGTTCTACAAACAAGTGCTCGAAGATGCCGGCGGTCTGCTCGATCCAACGCAGAAGCCAAGCAACGCCCCCCACGCCCCCGGCCTCGCGGTGATCAATCCTGCGGTGACGCCCGCTGTGTCCGCCGAACGCACCAACGCCGTCAACGACTACAATAACATCTGGGCCAACTACGAAACCATCCTCACCGACACGCCGTTGCGAGGCACCAATCGAAAAACCGCCAACGTATTTTTGGATTACACCATTCAGAACGGGCGCTTCAAGGGCGTCAGCATCGGCCTCGGCGGCCAGTATCGTGGCACCAACTTCCTCCAATATCGCACGGCCGACACGATCGTGAGCCCCACCAATCCCAACCTCGCCGTCGACGATCCCAATCTGGGCACGAACGACGGCGTCTACGTTAAACTGCCCACGCTATTTACGGCCACGGCCGGCTACACACTGAAACTGACATCGGGCGCACGCTGGCGGCCCAACCAAATTGTCTTCCAGCTTCGCATCCGGAATCTCACGAACAACCAGCAGGTCGTTTATCAAGATGCCTGCCTGCAAGCGCGTCCACCCGGCGGAGACATTACGAAGCCCAACCGGGTCAGCTTGCCGGTCCGCATCGGCAGCTTCACCGAGCCGACCAGTTTCCTGTTTACGACGACCCTCAAGCTCTGACCGCCACGCGCGGCGACACGGCGGTTGCGCCACAGGCAAGCCGAGCCCGCGAAGCCGTTGGCGATGGTCACGGTGCTCCCCACGACGAGACTGAGTCCGACGAGCCGGCGCTTCGAAAACCGGTCCGCAAGTTGCCCGCCGATGGAACAACCGAAAACATCGACGCAGAGAAACCTGACGCCGGTGCGACCGAGTTGCTTGTCGTTCATGCCGGGGTCGCCTTCAAAGAAGGGAACACGGCGAACACCGCCTGCCGGTTGTAGTCGTTCAGCAAATACGCCACCCCCGTCAAAGAGACCCGTTCGCCGCCGATCGTGTCGCCGCCGTGGATGGACAGGCTTCGCTCAGGCGTTGCGGGCGGAAGGGTGGCTCTCAAGAAACAGCTTCTGTAAGTCCCTGGTGGGAAAAGAAAGCTGTTTCTTCCAGTCGGGGCCAAAACTTGTTTTGGTGGGTGGGCTCCCGGTAAACTGGATTTGCGGCGGGAGGGTTTATGGCGGATGCAACTGGAATGGTTACGTCTCGGAGTGGACGGAGATCGGCACCGACGCGGAGGGGCCGATCTGGCTTCAACCGCCCCGAACAAGCTCAAAAGCCGTAGGTGGCCCGCATCGTCCACGAGTGGCGCACGCGCGGCAGGAGGTAGCGCACGATCACGCCGGGGGCGGTGGCGGAATACGGGAGGCGCGCTTCCTGGCCAAAAATGTTCTCCACATTGAGCTGGAGGTCGAAGCTCTGGCCACGGGAGAGGGCGAAGCGTTTGCCGAGCATACCGCTCCACGTGATGGCGCTGCGGCCGGGAATCACGGCGTCGCCGTTGGCCGAGTCGTAACCGATAACGGCGGGGCCGCGGTAATTGGCGCCGAGGCCAGCGCGCGCGCCGCGGGCGAGGCGCGGGGCGTCGTTGGGTAAGCGATAGCTCGCGAAGGTGTTGAAGGTGTGCTCGACGTGAGCGAAGGGCGACTTGCCGGTGCCGCGCAGGAAGGGATCGACGGCGGAGAGGTTGTAGGCGTAAACGTCGGCGAAGGTCGCGGGGTTAGTGACGAAGTCGCGCTGCGGTGTGCTGTCGCGCGCACGCACAAAGGTCGCGACGGCGGCGGGCGTGTCGTCGAGGCGCGCGGTGCTCCGTTCCCACTCGGATTTCACGCTGCCGAGGAAGGCCATCGAGTCGGAGAGGATGTTGGCCTGCCTGAGCTGGTTGCGGGCGGCGTTCAGCGTGAGGCTCAAGCCGGGTGCGAGGCGGCCGGTGATCTCGATTTCGGTGCCGCGGCCCGCGAGGTCGGAGCTGTCGCGGGATTGCGATTCGGTGCCGAGGAGCGTGATGCCCGCGGCGGTGACGACCGCGGGGAGCGGCAGGCCGCGGGCACGGAGCGTTGTGAGGACGGCGTTGGAGGCGGTGGAGATATTGCTCTTGGGCGTGTTGAGGGCGGGCTGGAACTGATTGATGCCCTCGGCGCGGTAGACATTCAGGTTGGCCGAGAGGCGGCCGCCGAGCAGCATGAGGCGCACGCCGTAGTCTTGGCCGTCGCCCTCGATGGGCGGCAGCACGCGGGCGAAGATGTCCTTGAAAGCGCCCTGCGGAAACACGCTCTGCGACCGGTTGTAAGAGAAGCCCAGCCACGGCAGCGCGGTGACGACCGTGCCGAGCGTCTTGGTCGCGCCGTTGTTGGCGGTGAGTGTGGCGCCCTCAAACCGGTAGGGGCGTACGAGCCACGCATTGGTGGAATTGGGCAAGCGCTCGCCGCCGGCGTTGGCGTCCATGACCTCGGCGCGGTCGCGGCGGTAGCCGCCGGTGAGCACCACGCGGTCGCCGGCCCAGCGGCTTTGCAACGCGAGCATGCCGCTCGTATTTTTCTGCGCGACCCACGGGTAGAGGTTGTTGAAGACGAAGCCGGCCTTCATGCCGGGCGACTCTGGGATCGGGTTGGTCCAGGGATCGAGGCCGCCGCGGACGCCGCCGGGCCGCGAGAAATCCAGATAGGTGCGGCGAAAAATGATGTTGGTCGCGGCGTCGATGGGCTGCGCGTTACCGGGCGCGAGGTTGTATTCCGCGATGACGCCATTGCCGAAAAAACTACGCTCCTTCTGCCACGCGGCGGCGAGGCTGTGGCGACCGAGCCACGCCCGACGGCGCTCGAGATCGAGCTCGTAGCCGATGGTGGCGCGCCACGTCTCGACGCGCTGGTTAAAGAGTTGGCGCTGCGCCTGACCCTGCACATAGGGTAGGCCGACGAAGGGATTCGTGCGCGCGATGTCGGGCAGCAGCGTGCCGGGCAGGCGGCCGGCGGCGATGACCGAGTCGCCGTCGGCGAAATAGGCGCCGGGCAGCACGGGGTTGGGATCGCCGATGGCGTTGAGGTTGGCCTGCGTGAAGCCGCGGAAATATTCCGTGCGCGCCCAGCCGAGTTCGATGCTTACGGGGCCGGCGCGCTGATCGATGAAGACGGAGGCGAGCGTGTAATCGTTGTTGGTGCTGCGGCCGGGCCCGGGGAGATAGGCGTTGGCGGGGAACGCCTGACCCCAGAATGGGTCATCAATCGTGCCTCCGGAAGGCGCGGCGCCGGCACTAATCGTTTCAAAGAACCCCGGTGCCTGGGTACCCGCGAGATCGGGGCGCATGTCGGCGCCCGTGGTCGAGAGGCGGAACGGTTGCGCGCGGATCTGCGGCGCGTAGACGGACTGCAGCGTGTTGATGACGCGCAGCAGCAAAGGCGCGGGGTTGGTGGCGGGCTGGAGCGGATTGGGGGCGGCCGGCGCACCGTTCAACACCCAACGCGAATAGCCGAAGTCAGAGTGCGGAAAATTGCCCGGCGTCACCTGCTCCCGTGCCATGCGCTCCACCCCGGCGCGCACCTGCGTGGTCTTGAACGGCTGCCACGTCGTCGCGACGGCGACGCCCTTGGCCTTGAGCATCTCGAACTCGAACCAGCCGCGGCGGTCCTCCCACATGGCATTAGTGCGGAGAGCAAGCTTGTCTTTGATGAGGGGAAACGCGAAGTCGGCCTCGCTGCGTTTCTTCCCCCAGCGACCGACCAATAACTGCGCGTTCTTCTGGTGGCCGTTAACTACGGCGCGCTTGGAGTTGAGGTTGAATGCACCGCCGGGCCGGCTCGCACCGTAAAGGATGGAGTTGGGGCCGCGGCTGACGTCGGCCCGATCGACGTTGAAGCGGTCGTTGGCGAGAATGCCGCGGTTTTGCACCAAGTTAGGCAGATAGTCTCGCGTGATGACGGATTCGGTGAAGCCACGGATGGTGGCACGCACGTCCCACGCCTGAGCGAGGTTGCCGGAGTCGGTGCGGTCGTTGTCGGAGCTCGTCGCGAACTTGAGCATGTCGGCGACATTTTCCGCGCCGATGTCGTCGAGAAATTCCTGCGTGAGCACGGAGATCGCGGCGGGCGTATGGAAGAGCGACGCGTTCATGCGCGTGCCGGAGAGGGTGTTCGCCGCGCGGTAACCTTCATCGCCCTCGGTAGAGACCAGGAACGGCGAGAGTTGCACCGGGGAGGTGGCAGCCGGCCGCGGCGCTTCAGCGGCAAACGGCGCCGCCGCCAACAAAAGCGCGGCGCCGACGGCGGCGGTCAGGCGTGCGAGTAATACCATGCGGAGTTGAAAGGTCATGGGAAGTCGAAGGACCGCGGTCGGGCTGGTTGGGGGGAGGGGCAGAATCACCGCACGAGGGAGGCGGCGCTCGCAGATAGCAGAGCTAAAGGAAGCGCTCGCTTAGCCGTTGGCGAACCCAAAAAAACGCGCAATCCGCTGAAGCTATGGGGTAAGCTCCCTTTCAAGAACCCGGGCCTTGCGCACCGCAGAGCCTGCACAAAAACGCAGAAAACAACTTCATCGGCCGAAACGCCGGAGGGAGATTCCATTCGGGGTGCCTCTGGTCGTTGCTGGAGACGTTGCGCCGGGAAGGGCCGCGCGCGTATGGGAGGCCTGAACGCCTATGCAAAAGCGTTCGGCGACTTGACGAACTCGGGTTAATTGGGCCGCCCGACCCAAGATCAGGTTCTGGCCATGAGCCGAACGGGATAAGCCGCGAGAAAAACCAAAGATGGATCAACCAGCACAAAGAGGGACCCGAGGCAACTCCCGCGCCCGGCCCGGCGCCCGTTTGGGATGGGGAAGTTGGCGGTGGCTGTGCATAAAAAAGCGCGGACATTGTAGTCCGCGCTTAGCTAGCGGTCGCTGGCCGGGAGGTTATTTCGGAGGCGCGGCAGGTTTATCTGGAGCGGTGGGAGCGGCGACGGGAGGCGCTGGCTCGAAGAGCTCATCTGACTTCTGCGGCAGACCGGTGAATGTATAATCGGCGATTTGAAATGCGCGTTTTTGCATCAGAGAGTTAATGGCGGCAGCACCGTCGCTGTGGTCTACGCTCACGAAAACGGGACCAGCGGGGATCGTTTCGAACTCGGGACCGATCGGCTTGTCGTCTTTCTTTTCATCACCGGGCTTCGCTTCGCTCGATTTTTTAGCAAGGTCAGCGATGGAGCCGAGGGCCGCGGGGCCACTTTTCCCATCGGCGGTCGCGCTCGGGGGCTTGATTTTCTTTTCCTCGGGTTTCCGTCCCATGGTAACTTTCACCACCTTCTTATCGAACGTTTCCAGTTTGAAGGTCCGGCTATTTGACTTGGCGGCTGTAGCGAGAGGATCGTCGGTCGCGTTGGTTTCTGAAAAGCGCAGGTTTCCGATTGAACTGAGCAAGGTGGCAATCTTATCAGCTTTGATCTTTTGACCGGCCACCGGGTTGGCGGCGACCCAAGGATCGTCCTTCTTCGAACGTACCACGCTCACAGGTGACCCCTCGGCGAAGGCAACTTCGATTTTGGCAACGTCGTCTGCCTTGATGTTGATCAACTCGGGGTTAGCCCAAGTTTTTGGCTCAGTATCGAGGTAGGCGGTCAGGTTAGTGAGAAATGCTTTCTTCTCGTCGCCGATTTTTACGTAGCGACCACCGCCGACTTCGGCATTTTTACCGAGAGTCAGGGTCATCACCGGTTTATCGGCAGCGTCGATCAGCTCGATTTTGGTATCTTTAAATTCGAGTCGAGCGATGCGATCGGCACTCGTAGTTACGAGGCGTTGCAGCTTTGCCTCGGTGAGATTACCGACAAAGCCGGATAGCTTCGTGAAGTCGGCGGACATATCATAATAAGACGGGACGCGCCAAGTGCCATCGGCCTGCCGGATCAGCTCGACGGTCTTGCCGGCATCGGAGAGACGCAGCTTGGTGGATTTCTCGATGGTGGCTCGATCAACCAGCGGCTGGTTGAGCCGAGCGTCGAGCGACGGCGGCGCTTCGGGACGGCGAGCAATAAACGCTCCCGTCGAGAGGGCCGCGAGGATGAGGATAGTGACGATGAGGGTTTTGAGTTTCATCGCGAATAAGTGGGAGCGATTGTTAGTACAGGCACGGAAGTCACAAAAGGATCTGAAAGTTACCGAAGAAAGCACGGGCCCCGTGAAGGGCTCGGAACGAGCGGGTTGAAGAGTGGGTGATTACTTCTTGCGGTTGCGGTAGAACATTAACCCGAATACGCCGACGATCATGGGGGTTGCCAGCAGGTTGAGCACCAAGAGTCGATTTTCTAAGCGGTCGATATCTTCGCGGAGCGCTCGGCGGATTTCGCGGCGTTCTCCGCGCATGGCGGCCTGTTGCTTTTGGAATTCCTCGATGGCTTTCGCCATTTCGGGGGTAGCGATGAGGCGGTTGCCCTCGCCCTTTTTACCCTGGAGCTCGCCGAGCTTAGTCTGGACCTGCTGAAGGCGAGTATCGAGTTCGCTCAGCTTGGCTTGGTATTGCTTCTGCGCGGATGCTTCCATTTTGCGCACGACCGTGAAGGGACGCAGCGAGGCGCCCTTGCCGCGGATCGAAATTAAATCTTGGGAACCCCCGAGGAACTCGACGGTATTAGCGGCGAAGGCTAAGTTGTCGTTGAAGGGCTCGGCCCCGCTTTGTCCGAAGAAGTTGAACTTACGGACACTGTAATCATCGAAGAGCCAATCCGTGTCCGCGATGACAAAGAGCGTCGAATTGCCCTTGGATTCTTTGAGAGAGTCAGTCGCTGGCTTGGGCTCATCCTTTTTAGCTAGATCCGGCTTCGTGGGATCATCCGCTGGTTTTTCGTCCTTGGGGGCGCCGTCTGGGAACGCGGTCTTGAATTTCCCGGTGACTAACGCGGCGATGGTTTTTTTACCACTGGGGGTAATCTGCTTGGCCACATCGTCGGGTTGGGCGAATTGCAGCATCATACTCGGAATATCGCCGGCTTGGGCGGAGGTTTCGACGAGCGGGGTGAAGGTGATGGTCGCTCCCTCTTTCTTCGAGATGCTCCCAGACTCGATGAACATGGCAGAATTCAACTGAGCGGTGGTCATCGATTTTGCGTTAAACGCCTCTTTGCCGCGCAGGCTCAGCCAGATCGGGTAGCGGGCGACGCCGCCCCCACCGGTCTGGACTTGAGTGGCGTTCTCGTTATCGCCGACGACTTTTTGTGGATCGTACTGGACGCCGTAGGCTCCGAGCAGAGCCGGCAGATCGCTCGAGACATTTTGGGGCCCGCCGCCCATCATGGCCTGTTGGGGATTGCTCTGGCGCTTGAAGTGCTGCGAAGCGGGATCGACGGCGAGGAAGACGGGTTTGCCGCCGAGCAAAAATTGATCGATGGAGAATTGCAGTTTCGACGAAACGTTTTGGGGATGCGCGATCATTAACGCATCAAGTCCAGCGGGTAGTTCAGTGGCGGATGCTTCGACGGTGATCACTTGGAATGACTGCTCGAGCTCAGTCATCACCATCTGGGACGGTTGCGGTTGTTGGCGCATCATCATCATCATTTGCATCTGCTGCGGATTGGTGCCCTGCAGCGGCAGACTGGTCAGGAGGCCGAGTTTTCGTTTGTCGATTTGTTGAACACTATAAACCAACTTTGATAGATCGTATTCGAGGAATTGTTCACGCTGCGGGGTGAACGCCGGGATGGTCTTTTGTTGGTCTGCTTGGGTGACGATGAGTCCAAAAAAGAACTGCTCTCCGCCCTGTTGGGCGACTTGGGGCGTCAAGCCAGAGGCGGTGGCTTTTTCCTCCTCTGGGGTATCGGGCTTAGGATGGACGACGTTGAGCGTGAGCTTGCCTCGGGAAGCGCGCACGTACTGGCGGAGCATCTCCTGAACGCGGGCGGCGTAATTCTTGTACGCGATCGGGAGATTCGAGGCGTCCTTGGAGAAATAAAGGTCGAGGGAAAGAGGCTCCTCGATTTTCCCCAGCATTTTTTTGGTGCCGTCCGAGAGCGAATAAATCGACTCGGAGGTGGCGTCGAGCCGCACGGGAATCGACGAGGCGAGGTAGTTCACCAGCACGAGGCCGATGAGCAAGAGAAGGATGGCGAGAGATTTGCTACCGAATTTCATGGCGGAGCGGAAGGGTGATCAGCGTTCGAGAGCGACGACGTTGAGGAAAAGAGTGAAACCCATCAGCGAAAGGAAGAACAGGACGTCCTTCGGATCGATGATGCCCTTGGTGAAGGCATCGAAGTGGGTGATGAAGCTGAAGTTGGCGAGGGCATCGGCGGCGGCGATGGGTAGGATTCCTTCCAAGGTGTCTGTGAAGCTGCTAAACCCGAGGAAGAGGAGGATAGCGCAACCACCCAGACTGAGCACGAAACTGATGACCTGATTCTTGGTCAGGGCAGACATGAGGGCGCAGACGCCGAGATAGCTACCCGCCATAAGAATGGCGCCGAAGTAAGTCGTGGCGACGACGCCCCAATCTGGGCTGCCGAGATAGCCGACGGTGAGCGCCATCGGGAAACTGAGGAGAATCGCTAGCCCCAAGAAGGCCCAACCGGCGAGGAACTTGCCGAGGACCGCCTCCAGCGTGGTGATGGGCAACGTAAAGAGGAGCTCGACGGTGCCCGAACGCTTCTCCTCTGACCAAAGGCGCATGCCGACGGCCGGGACGATGAACATAAAGAGCCAAGGGAAAAACGTGAAGTAGCTTTCCATGCCGGCGACGCCGGCGCGGAAGAAGCCGCCGTAGCGGGAGAAGGCCAACGACACCGAGATGACCAAGAAGGCGATCAGGAAGACGTAGGCGACCGGAGAGCGAAAGTAGCCGAGGAACTCGCGTTTGAAGATCGGAGTGATTTGGCGCATGGGCAGGGAAGAAAAATTTTTAAAAATGGAAAATCGAAAAGCGCGGAAGCGAGTGGTACGACTGGGTTGCCCCCATCGGCCCCTAGCTGCTTTCCGGAGACGCCGCTCAGATATCGCCGTGGGTCAGCGTTCGGAAAATTTCGTCGATTCGCGCACCTGGTTGGCGGGCGCGGAGCTGGGCGGGCGTTTCGTCGGCGACGACGCGGCCACGGGAAATGATGATCACGCGGTTACAGATCGCATCGACTTCTTCGAGGATGTGCGTGGATAGAATGACGGCCTTCGCCGTCGCCATTGATTTAATTAGCGAGCGCACCTCGTTCTTCTGATTGGGATCGAGCCCGTCGGTTGGTTCGTCGAGGACGAGGGCGGCGGGATCGTGAAGGAGGGCCTGCGCGAACCCAACGCGTTGCTTAAAGCCCTTGGAGAGCGTCTCGATCGTCTGTTTGCGCACTGGTTCTAAGTGGGTGAGGGCGACCGCCCGATCCACTTGAGTGCGGTTGGCGGCGGCTGTGCGGAAACCACGGACATCGGCGATAAATCCAAGGAACTCCTCGACCGTCATCTCCGGATAAGCCGGGGCACTTTCAGGGAGGTAACCCAACTTCTGTTTCACGGCGACGGGATCGGTGGCGACGTTAATCCCATCGACAGTCGCCGTACCTGCGTCGGGCCGCAGATAGCCGGTAATCATTTTCATGGTCGTGGATTTACCGGCGCCGTTTGGCCCGAGAAATCCGAGGATGTCGCCGCGTTTCACCGAGAAGGTGACGCCGTCGACTGCGCGCTTTGAACCGTAAGTTTTGACGAGACCTTTGACTTCAATCATGGAGCAGGGAGAGGGGCTGGGGCGAGCGAGTTATGCGACGAGAAAGAGTTTTTTTATTAAAAACGATTAACGTGAGTCGTTAGAAAGTAAACGAGTCGGCAGGGTGCAAGCGAAAAATCATAGAGGGGAGGTCTGGGTGATTTCACTGAATAGCGCAAATAGCAAGGGCCCGTTTGGTACGAAGAAGAATTTAAAAAGACAAGTCGTCGGGAAGTGGTCGGCGCGCCAGGTTGTTCGCTGCGCGGCCTCGCTGCGCGGCCAAGCACGGGCGTGCGCGCGCCGCTGGCTGGAGTTAAACCGGTTCGATGTGGGGGTGAAAATCGAAGCGCTCCATTCGTCGGCTTCTTAGAGATCACTTCGCCAGAGAATTTTTGGCGTTGCTCTTTTTCGGAGTGCCGAAGTCGCCCAGCGGAGAGGCCGAGCGCGCGTGGTTTCCTCGGCAGCGACTCCAGGGCGCCGTGTTTCCACTGATTCCCTCGATATCATCTGTGAAGGGTTTGGAGGATGACGCTGGCGGACCGAAATATCGCGGCGAATTAAGAAGGTATTTTTAGGTGCAGACCTCATCGCGGTTTGGGGCATGAGGGGAAAGCCGCCGCACGACCGGCCGTGTTTTAATTTCAAAAAATTGAGTCGTCGTTCGGGGCGTGCCGGTCGCAAAGGCTTGGCGGTTGCTGGGTGTCGCGAGAGAGGGGGCGGTGCGGGCGGTCTAAATGCGGGGTGGGCCGGGTAAGATCTTGAGGCCCTTTGAAATTCATTTTTCGAGGGAAAGCCTCCGTGGGTACCGGTCGTCCGGCCGTTGCCGGCGCGACCACTTGGACGACGGGAGGGCGGGCGTCGAGCGGTCTCCGCGCGCTGCGTTTTACCCAGCGATTTTAATCGAGGTCTCCTCGCCCAACTGAAGTAGTCGGTGTTGGAGCGCGGGTAGGATCAACGCTCCCTGGCAATTCGCAAAATGCCAGTTCCCCCGTGTATCCGTGCCATGGTAATAATCAAGTCGCCCGAGGGTAGTATCGTGGGAATCTCGGAGAGGACCTTGGGCGATTTTTAGGCGCTCGAGGTAGGAAAGCGCGCGGGCTTCGCTCGATTCCGTGGTGGCAAAGGTTCCCCCAAGATAACTCATCCAGAGATCATTGGAGACATTGTGGTCGAGCCAGTCCTCATCGAGGGCGCCGCTTTCGGTCTCGACTAAGTGTTGATTTCCGCGGAGCCACTCGGCTAAGTCGCGCCGATTTTTGGGGTTGATTTTTTCATGATCGCTCAGCCAACCCCGCCACGTCACGGCAGTGGGGAACTCCCTCGTGGGGTAATTGAGGGCGAGTTGCCAGCTGCCGCCCTGATCGGTGGCCCAAAGCGTTTGCTTCGGATAATCGGGACCCTCGATTAAGAGTTCATCATCATCGTTATCTAATTGAAAATCGCGCAAGCGTCGAAGGAGGCGCGCGGGGATCAGGCATGCGCCCAAGGCGGCGCGACCACTAATCATGAAATGGCGGCGGGTGATCGTTTTCATAGCTATTTCTTCGCTCACCGCATCCCGGCAATTTTGGTCCGCCGTGCGCGGCCCCCATCAGTTGACCACCGCGGCTCGGCTGAGCTCGGTTGGCGACGCGCGATTAGCGAGAGTCGTCGGGATGCCGTGAAATTAAAGAACCGCTCAAGCTAAACTCACCGCGGTCGCGAGGCGAGCCCTCGTTGCGTCATAGTCGCGGCACCGCCGAAGAAAACCTCCCCGCGGGGTGGGCGGATCGGATCGATCCGATGGCGCCCGGGAGAAAGTGCGGTCGTTGGGGAGCCTCCTTTCATACCTGAAAATAGTGCTGCGGGCTGAAAGTAGCCGCCGCCTGCCAGATTTGTGGACGAGCGCCTCCCTCATGTCTGAAATAGGGTTGTGTCGGTCCGTACGGCGGTGCGCGCAGGTCGGTAAAAGCGGCGAATGAAAGCGCGCGGTCGGTCGGGGGGATTGTTTTTTGTAAGACCGAGGTCGCCCGGTGCGGTGCGCGGCCAACGAGATCCCGCTTTATCGGCTTGGGCCCGCGGGTGCGAGCGAGGGCGCGGCCGGCCTCGTGTCGCCCGACGCCCGCGCCGCGTCAGTTAAGTACCAGCGGTGGTAACGGGGTGGCGATGGCGGCAACGAGGCGGGGCCGACTTGTTCGCGGATTCATGGCCCGTCGCTGAGCCGAGTAAGTTTATTGCGACGCAGTCATAAACATCAAGGGTAACGATCAAGATTCATGGCCCGTCGCTGAGCCGAGTGAGTTTATTGGGGAAAGAAACCGTTGCCGCGGGTGCCCGTTTGCAGGATCTAGGCTGGGATGGAATCAGTCGTGGCAGGTTTTAAGCGTGCGCGCGGAAAGGGGCCAATGCCCGGTCGCCCCCTTTGGGTGGTGGCTGCGCAATCGGCCATTCATGGAAGGGGAGCGTATGCTGCTGCGCTCATTCCTGATGGCACGAGGGTGATTGAGTACACGGGTGAACGCATCACAAAGGCGGAGGCGCGTCGCCGTGAAAGCCAACGGCTCGAGCGGCAGCGCCGCGGCGGCGATGATAGCGTTTATATTTTTGTGCTCAATCGACGCCACGATTTAGACGGCCGCACGGGACGAAACGTCGCGCGGCTGATTAATCACTCCTGCACGCCTAATTGTCGGGTGGAGGTGGTGCGTGGACGGATTTGGCTGGTGGCGCGGCGGGAGATTCCGGCTGGGGCCGAGCTGACCTTTGATTACGGTTTTAGCTTCGCCGAGTGGGCCTGGCACCCCTGCCGGTGTGGTGGCCGGCGTTGCCCCGGGTTCATTGTCGGAAGCGGGCAGCGTTGGCGCTTGCGAAAAATTCCAGCCAGCCAACGCGCGAAATTAGCCCGAGTGAGACGCGCGCAAGCCAATGGCCCCAAGGGCGCGAGCCGAGCGCAGCGCGAAGTGCGGCCCTGAGAAGCGCCGCTTGGGATGATGGGCCCGGCGGTCTTTGGGCCGTGGGCTCTTGTGCGCTCACCGACATTCCTTGAAGCTGAGCCTTCCGCCCCGCCGCGAGTGTCGGCCAGGAGTGTTTGTTTCACCACGCCGGCCGCGAGGAGTTACGGCGCAAGCGGATGTCGCCGCGAGTGTCAGCCAGGAGTGTTTGTTTCACCCCGAGCGCTTGCGGCTAACTGGCAGATCAAAGTTGGGATCTTTTGGGCAACGGTGGCCAGACCAACGCACCATGATCATGGGAACCACCTTGACCGAGAAAGCGTGGTCCCACTTCAGGCCGGGCGGCGCTTGGCCGCAGTCGAATCGACAATTCGACGCTGAAAAAGGTGCGTGCGCCGGATGCGGAAAAACCTCAACGTCTTCCGGCTTTGGGGGCGCGCTCCATGAACCGGGAGCCTCCTCTGGTCACTGGGCCATCGGGGAGTGATGATGGCCGGTGGGGGCCGAGCGGATGGCCTTGCGGCCCCTTAAAAATTAAAAGGCCGGCCGCGGCGGGCGCGGGGAGCTTTTGAAAGGGGATCGGGGCGACCCGCTGGGTCCCAGCGGGCATCGCGCGCCCTTGCTTACTTTACGATAATCGGCCCCGTCTTGATCGCGCTTTTTTCGCGTTCCGCGAGTGCTTTAGGCATCGCGTCCATCAGCTGAATGATTCGCTCCGGGTGCGTCGGGTGAGTGGAAACGAAAGCGGGTTGGATCGGATCGTTAGCGGATTGCAGCTCCAACGCCTCGAGCACCTTGATCGCCTCGCGGGGATCGTATCCGGCGCGCGCCATATACATTAAACCAACATAGTCGGCCTCCTTTTCTTTGGCGCGGTCAAAAGCAAATCCGCCGATACCCGTCGTCAGACCGTAAGCGGCGCGCAACGCCTCGACTGAAAGCATCGGGGCGCCGGCAGCCATGCCGCCGATCATCCCGACGGTGCCAACGGTGGAGACGGCGAGCTCGCGGGACAGTTTCTCGTGAATGTGTTTCGCCGTGACGTGCGCGATTTCATGCGCGATGACCGAGGCGAGCTGATCGTCGTTTTGGATGATTTTAAAAAGCCCGGTAAATACGCCCACTTTGCCGCCGGCCATGGCGAAGGCGTTGATTTGCGGGACATCAAAAACGATAAACTCCCAGTCGGCGTCGGGCATATCCCAGAAAACGACTCTGGAAATCCGCGCGCCGACGCGGGCCAATTGTTCCTGGCGAGTCTTGTCGCGAGAGACTCGGTGTTGACGCTTCATGTCGTCGAACATCGTCGTACTCAGTTTAGCGACATCCTTGTCATCGACGAGATTTATGGCGCGCCGGCCAGTGACGGGAACTTCGTAACAGCCGCCGAGCCCAGCGAGTAGAAGGGAAGCGAAAATGGCGAGGAGGCCGCGGATAGGAGGGATCATGGCAGAGCGGAATTCGACCTAAAGTGAGAACAAGGACTGACCTCGCGCGGAAGGCAAGTGTCCGCCTTGTTTTCGCTTCTGATTCCGGTGTTGGCGTGGAACCGCGACTGGCGGCGCTGCGACCAAGTTGTTACAAAAAAATGAGAATAAAGCGTAATGCTCTTTGCCTTTTGCTGGTTAGCACCCCAGGTTTTTAAACAGCGGAGGGTGCTTGTTCTTGCAAGCGACCGGCCCGATAGTCCCCTAACTGTTTCTCGTTTTAAACGTCTCCCTAGAAAATCATGGCTGAGGATACTGAATCAAGCTCAACCAAAAAGCGCCGCGTTATTCATTGGAACCCGGAGGCGGGGCGAGCGCCGTCCCGTCGTCGGTGGACTTGGCCGCGGATTCTTTTGTTCACGGGAGTGACGATCGTCGGCCTCCTCGTGGTGGCGGGCGCGGTGATCCGCGGGCTGAAAGCCACGTTCGGTCCAGCCGTTTTTGATTCGAAAGCTGCGGTGGCGGTCGCGCCGCGCCAGACGGTAGAAGCGGCGAACTCCGCGTTTGTGAGCGTTTCCAAGGCGGAGCAAGCACATGAGTTGGCAGCCAAGGCGATACGGGAGCTGCGGCGTTTGCCGACGGATCATCCAGTCCAATTGGAGCAGATGATCATGATGGAGAAAAAATTTCAGGAAGCAGAGACGCAGCTGAAGAAACACGAGTACAGCGGCGCGTTCGTTCTTTTTGAAGGGCTAAATCAGGACATCGATGCGTTCACGAAGAATGTTAAAGCCAAAGGTGAGGCGCGGCAGTCCTACGATGCGATTTTGCTGCGAATCAAGGATCTCGAGCTCGCCCGCACGCTTTCGCCGGGCAGTTTAGAAGCGGCGTTCGAGGCCGCTGGCCAGGGCCGACAGTTGTTGACTGATGGAAACTTTACCGGAGCAAAGAAGGTGTTTGACGGTGGGTTTGCTCAATTAAAAAAGGCTGAACAAGTCCTTGCGGATCACGTGAAGGCTAACTTGGTGTTGGGTCAACGGGCGCTGGCGAACGGGGAAAAGACCGCCGCGCGAAAGGCATTTCAAGCGGCGCTGGAAAAATCGCCCGGCAACGATCTGGCGGCGCAAGGGCTGAAGCGGGCGGAGAATATCGACCGAGTTTTTGCCCTGCTCAAGCAAGGGGAGCTGCTTGAGAAAGAAACGCGTTATGCCGATGCGGCGGAATCCTACAAAAAGGCTTTTGCACTCGATGCGGTCTCCGCGGCGGCGCAGGAAGGCCAATCGCGAGCGGCCCGCTTGGAAAAGGAGACGAGGTTTGCGGCCGCGACGACCGCGGCGGAGGCCGCCGTGAGTATCAAAGACTGGGCCAAGGCAATCGCGGAATTTCAAAATGCCCTCAAAGTCTATCCGCAGAAGACGGAGGTGCAGACTCGCTTGAAATCTGCCCGCGAGAACGCGCACAAAGAAGCGGTGCAGAAAGCGCTGGCGAAGGGGCTCGAGTACGAAAAAGCCTTCCAATGGCGCGAGGCGCGCGATGCCTTCAACGAAACCTTGCAGATTGAGCCAGATCAAGCGGACGCCAAGGAGGGCTACACGCGCGCCGGGACGGTGATTCGCGCGCTGCTGCAATATGAAAAATTTATCGAAGCCGCCGAACAGCTCGCCAACAAGGCGGAATTTCAGGCGGCGCTGCGGCGCTTCAACGAGGCAATGGCGGTGAAGCCCGTGTATCTCGAATCCAGTGATCGCGTGCTGCAACTGCGTGCGTTGCTGCAGCAGCAAAGTACGCCTGTCGACGTGACGTTTAATTCTGATGGCAATACTTGGGTCTCGATTACGAATTTTCGGACGCCGAGTAAATTGGAGTCGACTGTCATCAAAGTACTGCCGGGTGACTACGAGGTCATTGGCCGTCGTAAAGGTTATCGCGACATTAACATGCTTCTGCAAATTCGCTATGGGACGCCGCCGCCCACCGTGACGGTGACCTGTAACGTGGCGGCTGATCGGATCAAGTAGTTCACGCATGATTTCTCCTCGTTTAAAATTCCCTCTTTTATCCTTGGTGTTCGCGGCGGGTGAGCCTGCGATGGCCGCGAGCGCGGAGGAGGCGCGCGCCAGTACTCCAGCGGGGAGAGTGGCCCCGAGCGGAGCGGCTCAGCGGGCGGGGTCCGCGCGCGCGGTCTCTGGCAAGCCGCCTTTGCCTGACCCGGCGCTGCTCGATGGTTCGACGTTAGCGGCGGAGAAAAAGTCGGAATCAGGGATGATTGGTGATTTCGAAATTCCCGGTGACGATACCTCGCGCGAGGGCAAGGTGGGCGCCGCGCAGCCGTCGAGTGGGTCCTCGGGAGGTGCCCAAGGGAAAAATCCACCTGAGGGAACGCCGCCAAACGGTGCGGGCGGCCAAGGCTCGGCCTCGTCGGCGAGTGCGGGTGGGGCGGCGGATAATCAGGCGGCGGGAAGCGCTGGTGGGGCCGGCGCCGGACCGGAAAATGCGAAGGCTGGGGGCAAGTCGGTGGCGGGTGGTGGTGATCCCGGAGCGCAAGCTCAGGGGGTGCAGGTCGCGGAGCTGGGCGGCGAAGCTTCTGGTCAGGGTGCGGCGGCCGGTGGTGGCGAAAAACCGAAAGCGATGGCGATCGGTGATTCGGCGATGCGGATTGAACCTTCCGCGACCGCTGGAGTCGTGGGTGGCCAGGCGCAACA
>CAMDOF010000043.1 GCA_945903465.1 Opitutus sp. GAS368 | reverse complement strand
GTGGGTGGTGGGGGAGCGAAGCACGCCTTCGTGGCCACCATCGGCGACAGGAGTGTCGCCGGTCCGTCGGATGGGCGACACTCTTGTCGCCCCTGCTGCATGAGAGCCTCCCCACCAAAACAAGTTTTGGCACCGACGGGAAGAAACAGATTTCAATATCCACCAATGACTTGCAGAAGCTGTTTCTTAGCTTAAGCCAGGGTGTTTCTTAGGAATCATAACCACAGGAGCCCTGCCTAAAGGGGAAAATGCAACGGGCAGGCGACGGTTGCCGTGCGTTGCACCGGAGCTAACAAAAGGGAAGCGAGCGGGAAACGCCCTGGTTTCGTGTCTTGCCCGTCCGGAGCGGCGAGCACCCAGCGAGCCGTCGTCATCAACGGATCGCCCGGCAAGATTTTGCAGACGTCTGCAAAATAGGCGCCCGCGCTCGGTCTCGGATTTGCACAGGAGCCAACGGAGGGAACAGCGGACGGAATTTTCCTGGTGGCGAAATCGCGTGGGCATTTCCCAGTTGAGAAAATCGCGCGAGCGTCTCGTGTCTTGACCCTCGTAGCGGCGAGCGCCCGGCGAGTCGTCACGTCGAGGCGCCGCAGAGAACGCCCCCTTCTGGCGCAGGATCAGGGACGCGGCGGAATGAAAGCCGGAATTTCCCCCTTCGCGAGATCAGCCACCTTCATCTTTGCCCGCACGTTGCCGTACATCGTGGTTATCCATAGTTCGCCTGGCTTCCGTTCGTAGATATAAGGGTACGCGGCGCGACCTCCCTGACCATAGTTAGCCGCGACCACCACGGGTTGTGACCAGGTCGCTGCATCATCGTCGGACAGCGCGAGCGACAACTCCACTCGGCTGCCCTTGCTCGTGGGCAGGTGGCGCGGAGGCACGTTCCAGAGCATCGCGATGCGTCCATCGGCGAGTCGCGCCATCTGCGCGCAACAGGTCACGGAGCGAATGTTGGTCTGCTTCAAACCTTCCCATTTCAGACCGTCGCGTGAGGTCGCCTCCCAGAGAAATCCTGACTCCGTACGCATGAGCATATAGAGCGAACCGTCCTTGCGCTCGACGACAGTGCCCTCGATGGAGCCCGCGTGATCGTGGTTGCCCACGCCATAATCGAGCGTGTCACCGCGTTGCCACGTTCGTCCCAGATCATCCGATACGAAAGCGATCGTGGCGTGACGCCAGGCGGGAATCACTTCCTGGCCGACAAGCACGACGCGACCGTTTTTCATTTGGATAATCGAGTGGATGCAGCCGCACCACGGCTGATTTATCTTCACGGGAGTTTCCCAGGTTCTGCCGTCGTCGGTGCTGCGGCACGCATAGATCGGCAGGCTGAAGTCGTTCGTGCTCGCGTCCGGTTTTCCCCAGCGCTCACGAAAGTTGGCCGGAGCCTGTTTTTCCGCGAGGTTCATCCAGGCGGCGATGATCACGCCCTCACGGGTGCGGAGTAGGGCGCGTTCATTGCTCACGGTGAATTTCTCCGGGGCCGCAAAGAGCGAGGTCACGCTCCACGTGCGGCCTTCATCTCCGCTGCGCAGGGCGGATTTGGCGTCGACGCAAAGAACACCGCCATCCGCGGTGCTGACAAATGGCCCCTGATGCGCGAGGGGCAGGGCGGAACCTCGCGGATGGAGCTGTGGCGGCGTTTCGGCCGCGGCGAGCATCGTGAGCCCGACAAAGAAGCTGGGGGCCATGCCTAGGAATCGTTTCATCATAGTGGGTAAGAATAGTGCGGGGAAAAGGCCTCCTAATCTTCGAGGACCGAGGAATTCAGAAAGAATCAATCAGCCGTGAATGCAATTGTCGTTTCCGACGAAGAACTGGCCCGTGACACTATCGCCTCCGACTCCTTTCGCGGAGAATGGAACTACACCACTCGTCCGTCACGCTAACTTGCTCATGGTGTTATTTCGCGAGTCCGCAGCGTCGATGAAGGTGGCCATGCCAGCATAAGCGATGAAGTCAGCTTCGGAGTAAGGCGCGGTCTTCTGCGACTTGGCCAAAATCGGCGCGGAGCTGCGCTTGATTTCTAGGGCCCACAGCTTGCCGCCCGGCAGGACGAGGACCACGTCGATTTCCGTGCCGGCCGGGGTCCGAAAGAAATCGGCTGCTAGGTCCCGCGAGGGAACCGCGCAAGCAACGTTTCGAGCACAAAGCTTTCCCAACTCGGGCCGACCACGGGATGTCCGAGTAATTGCTCCTTGTTGCCCAAACCGAACAAAGCGCAGGTGAAGCACCTTCGTGCACGAAAAGTTTCGGCGATTTGACGAAGTGCTTGCCGACCTTGCGAGGCCACGCGGGCCGACGGCGACCAAGGAGAAGATCGACCAGCAGAGCAAGGGTGCGGGCCACCGTCTTGCCGGGCGCCCCGACGCAAGCCGACCCGGCGGACCCGCTGGTTTTAAAGCTGGGTCGGGAAACGAGTGGCTTCCCAGTTGACGTCAATCATCGCGGGCCGCCATCTGGGGTGTTTGTCTGCGTAGGCATCTATGAACGACCCTCTTTAAATAGCATGATTCATCCTCACCTTGAGAATTCCTTGGCGGAGGGCCCACGCGCTTGGAAAGTTTCCCTCCTAACGGCATTGCTCTTGGTGCTTGTTTGGAGTGCGTGTTTTTTCTTCCCCATCGTTTGGACGGCAACCGGTATCGGCGAGGCAGACAAACTGTTCCTCGACTTGCGCAATATCCTATCGGCAGGCGAACTGGCCCAGCAAGGACTTGATCCCTTTCTTAAAAATCCGCTGGACCCATACAACCGCCTCCACGGGTACACCGAGTGGTGGTTCGTCACTGGCGCGGTCGGTTTGACGCTCGCCGACACGACTTGGGTCGGATCGCTGCTATTGGGAATGACGCTCGCGGCGACGTTGCTGGTTCTTAGGCCGGCCACCTGGAGGGAGGGAAGGAGCCTCTTTTTCGTTTTGGTGTCGCCGCCGCTGCTGCTGGCGATCAATCGGGCCAACCCCGATCTCCCGGTCTTTGTGCTTCTGGGCATCGCGTTGGTTTGTTTCCGCGGAGAAACCGCACCGCGGCGCGCTTTGGGCGTCGTGTTGCTTGCAGCGGCCGCCGTCCTGAAATATTTTCCATTGGCGGCTGTGGTGCTCCTCCTCGATGCGCGCAGCCGCCGGGAGTTGATCGGCTGGGTCGGTCTCTACCTATTCGTCCTCGTCCTCGCTTGGCCCAGCCTCGCGCGAGGTTGGCAAGTCGCCACCAGTCATCAACCGGCGCCTTCGTGGTTGTACGCGTTCGGCGCGCCCGTGCTCTTTCGGGACTTCGATCTTCCCGTACCACTGGGCTGGCTCGCAGCGGCCTTTATGCTCGTGACCGCGGGGTTGATCAAATCGATGGTCAGGAACGAACAGACGCCGCCCGCGGAGGGTGCGGTCCGAGACTGGGAGCGCGAGTTCGCCGGTGGGGCGGTGATGGTCATCGGCTGTTTTTTGCACGGCTCGTCCTACATTTATAAACTGATTTTTGCGCTGTGGATGCTGCCGTTGTTTTGGCGGGAAACAGTCACGGGAACAGATGCGCGTTGGCGGCGCGCGACGGTTGTCCTGCTCTTCGCGGTACTTTGGATCGAAGGCGGCATGGCGACGATCATCAACCTGTCCGTGTTCGCCGCGACCCTATCGATTCCCGCGGCCGAAGCCTGGCTCAAATTGACTTTGGCGATCAATCAGCTGTTGACCTTCGCCTTGGTTATTTGCCTTTGGAGACAGTTGCTCGGCTATCTTTTGCGAAAGACTTTAACTCAGCTGGCCCACTTTGGCCTTTGGAATGAGCGATTTCCAAAATTTTAACCTCATGATTCGCCGCGAAATCTTTTACGTCGAATAGCCCTAAGGCCGCGAGCGAAGCCTCGGCGCCGCCCGGCCGAGGATGACGAAATCCCTCGCTGGGTGCGACTCGGCCCGGCCAGTCTAAGATAGATTGTGCGGACGGTAGAAGCGCCGTTCAACGGTGAGGTGCACCCAAGTCGCAGCCGCTAGCGTGGAGATCAGGTTAAGAGCCAGCTGCCAAGAATAACTGTGGCTACCGATAACCGCGAGCATACCCCAATTCACCAAGAATATCACCGGGGTGTGAATCGCAAACAGCGGGTAGCTAATCGTGCCAAACCAGCGCAGCAGTTGCCAAGTCGGGCGGTCCTTAAGAAACTCATAGCGCTTTTCCCAATCGAGCAACCACCCGATCACGAGCATGCAAACAACACCCCAAACCGCCTGCTTAAGCATGTTCAGACCATAGAAATGGGGAATCTGCTTGAGAACGAGAAAAGCTACCCAAACCCCAAAAATCCACCAGCCAGACACCCGCCAAGCGTGTTTTTCCCGGAGATGCGCTGCGAGCGCCCCCAGAAACCAAAAGAAGACCATCACCAGTACGCTGCCGAAAAGTACTATCGGTGGGATGAAGGGCCACAGCGGAAGGGCCACCAGTTGCAGGCCGATCGCCACGAAGCCGAGCAGCCACCAACGACCGGCCGCCGCTCCGCTATAAAATAACGGGTAGGCGATGTAGATCAGGATCTCCACCGCAACACTACCCAGCGTAACGTTGCCGACGTAGACTTCTTCGGGCCAGAGGCCGCTATAGCCTCCCAGGCGGGCCGCGATCTGGGCTGGCGTCGCCAACGTGTGCAAGGAAAGCAAGACATCGCTGGGGGGCCTCCAACCTACCGCCGCCAAAAGCACCAAACCCAGCAATGCACCGGTCCAATAAACCGGCATGATTCGAAGGCTGCGCCGAACAAAATAGTTCCGCCACGCGATCCGTGTTCCACCCCTCATGAGGCGGCGCTCAAAAGGCCCATGGATGCAGAATCCGCTGAGGACAAAAAAGCCAATCACTGCAGGATGCTGACCACCGGTCGGCCAAATCAACGCGGTGAAACCATTATACACCAGAAGCAGCCAACCGTGGATCCACGTCTCGATCGACCCGACCGGCGCGAAGTTGGAATACAGAAACCAGTGATTAAGGAAAACAACGAGGGCGCAGGCTCCACGCATAATGTCCAACGACCAGTAGCGAGGATAAGGAGGGGCCGACTCTTGAATGGGTGCGGAGGCTGACAAAGTGGATCAGCTAAGGGAAGTGGCCGAGACCTTCAATGATCAATTCGATAAACTTGGATGGGAAGCCCCCTGGCCTCTTTGCGCAGAGAATCATCTCAACCTCACTAGGCCCCATTTGGATTCAAAGCCTGTGAAGTCATCAGCCGTCGCCGAACCACCTTAACTTTCATGCGGGCCCGTGAAGATTTCTTTTTTAGGCGGACCGGAGTCAACCGCTCACCAATGACCGCTCACCAATAACCGCTCACCCATTTCACCTACTTCGCAACAATAAATCGCTCAACATCTGCTTAACCTTTCGGTCCCTTTACTCGAGTTCCAGGCTATCACGAATCTTCCGCTCCGGCCCAGCCAGAGGAGTACGGGGATCCGCGCAGTTAGCCCTAAGCTGAAACGCGGCGCCGGCCTGGTTGAACCACGCGAGCCGCTCAGCCGCTCCGGGCCGAGCGCAGTGACCAGCCCCTGCTAACCCGCGAGCTCCCTAACTTGGCAAGGCTCCTCGAGTAAGACATAAAAATCATAATCACTCAGGCCGCGCCCGTTTTCGCTCCAGCCAGACCCATGACATCCTGATTATGACAAAGGTGATGCTGGCGCCGCGCGGAGGGCGTGAAATCCCTGATAACGGGCGCAGTTAGACTCGAAGCGGGCGAAGCGGAGATGGGCCGGAGCGCGCCGAGGTCGAAGTAAAATGACCGACCACCCGTCAGGAGCCGGCACCGCGGCGGTTCAGCTTGGCGGCAACTTGGTTTCATCACCCGCCAGCGCGGGAGCGAGCGAGATTCCTTTTACCTTAATGCCGGCGAGCTTGCTCACGATTAACCCAGCCTCGGCTTTCGCGACGTCCACCAACGTATGGCGCTGATGAATATCAATGGCGCCCACGACCGTCGACGGCAGGCGAGTGACTCCGGAAATCTTCCCCACAATATCGGCCGGAGTGATGAGTTGCTTGCGGCCGATGTTGAGAAAAATCGTCGCCATGGCGGGTTCCCGACCCGTACGCGCGGGGCGCTCGTATTTCGGCTTGCGGGTGGCCGCAGATGAAAACTCGTCGTCCGCCGATTCGGCATTTGTGTCCGACGGTGCCAGCGCGATGGGTGCGGGAGCGTGATCCGCCGGTGACCCAGCGGCGGCACGTGGCGCCACCGGGTGCGCGGGGCGAGTGGCGGCGGGCGCGCCATGGCTGCGGGCGACTTCGGCCAGCAAATCCTTCGGGCTCGCGACGGTCTTGGCCCAGCCCGGAGCGACCTTCGCACTCCGCGGCGCGACGGGAGCGGCGGGAGCGGCGGCAGGCGGAGCCGAAGGGGTGGGTACGGAAAAGCCCGCGACGGCGGCGCCCGGCTTTTTGGCCGTCGCGGCGGCCGCTTGGCTACCCTGCAAGAGATGAATCAAGGCGGAGCAGATATCGGTGCTCGCGTAACCTTGATCGAGGAGTCGGTCGATAAGCAGGTCGTGGGGCTTGAATTCCTTCGCATCAAGAGTAGATCGAATTTTCTCGGCGAAAACATTCGAGCGCGCCGCGTCAACTTCGTCGAGAGAGGGAATCTTACCGCGGCGAATATCCAAACGCGCCCACCGGACCATGCTCTGCAATTTATAAATTTCTTGGCCAGAAACGAACGTGAACGCCTGGCCCTTGCGCCCCGCGCGCCCCGTTCGGCCAATGCGATGGGTGTAGTCTTCGGCATCGTTCGGCAGATCAAAATTAAACACGACTTCAAGGTCGTCGACGTCGAGCCCGCGCGCGGCCACATCGGTCGCCACGAGAAATTCAAACTTCCGATCGCGGAATTTTTGCATGACCCGATCGCGCTGGGTTTGCGAAATATCGCCGTGCAGGCGATCAGTGAGATAACCGCGGGAGTGCAGATGCTCGTCGAGGTCATCGACCATGATTTTCGTGCTGCAGAAGATAATGCCGTAGCGAAAATCGTTGACGTCAATCAGCCGCGTCAACGCCTCAATTTTCGAGCGGCGATCCACTTCGAAATAGGTTTGCTCCACTTGGGGGGCGTTTTGGGCGACGGACTCGATTTTGATCCAGGCGGGATCCTTGGAATAACGCGAAATCAAGTCCTGAATGGCGCGGGGGATCGTCGCGGAGAAAAACAAGAGTTGGCGGGTGGGCGGCACACTTTTAAGAATGTGTTCAATGTCATCGCGAAAGCCCATATCCAGCATGCGATCGGTCTCGTCGAGGATGACCAGTTTGAGCTGGTCGAGCTTCAAAGTCCCTCGCTCCATGTGATCCATGACGCGACCGGGGGTGCCGATGACGATTTGCACGCCGGCGGCCAACGCGCGGAACTGGCGTTCGTAGCTCTGCCCGCCGTAAATGGGAACACCCGCGACGCCGCGTTTGAAGAGGGCGAGTTTGCCAAATTCCTCGGCGACCTGCACGGCGAGTTCACGCGTGGGGCAAAGGATCAGCACCTGGACGGCGCGGATTTTCGGGTCGACCCGCTCGATCGCAGGGATGGCAAAAGCCGCGGTCTTACCGGAGCCGGTCGAGGATTGGCCCACGACATCACGACCAGCCAAGATCGTCGGAATCACGGCCGTTTGAATCGGCGAAGCTTCCTCAAAACCCATTTTAGCAACGGCCTTCAGGATATCGGCCGAGATGCCGAGTTGGTCGAACGGTAGTTTGTCCATAGCGCACCTTGAGACCTGTATCGGCAAAAAGAGAGATAAAACGACCGGCTTCGACCAGCTGGTCCGAATTCGGGTGCGCGCAGGCAGGCCGACCGGCGCTGCCGCCAGCTAAAAAACTCGAGCCATCCAACAATACCCGGCGGGCTCGGCCCGTGGTGCCCGATGATCGGAGGCAACCCGCGTTAACGAGACGTCCGCACTTTTTAGTAAAATCCGCGGCGGAGCCCGCCCTGCGTGCGAACCGTCCGATTAACCGGCTCGCAACCTCTCCCGTTGATGAGCGTTTAGCGTAAAACGATTCCTGATGAAAATCTCCCTGCTGCTGACGCTCACCACCCTCACCTTTTTCCTCGCCACAGCCCCTGCCTCCCACGGGGCGGCGGCCCCGGCACCACGCCAGATGGAAAATCTCGGCCGCGGGGTCGTCGCCCTCAAAACGGGCGAGCAGCAGGTTTTCGTGAGCTGGCGCCTCCTCGGGACCGACCCAGCAGCCCTCGCTTTTAACCTTTATCGCGTCGCGGGGACGGCGCCACCGCGCAAACTTAACCAGCAACCCCTCGCGGGCCCGACGCACTTTATCGATACGACGTTTGACCCGACCCAAGCCAACGCCTACCTCGTGCGACCCGTGCTCGGCGGCCAGGAGCAAGCACCCAGCGCGCGTTTCACCATCGCGGCCAACGCACCCGCCCGCCCTTATCTCTCCATTCCGCTGCGTACACCCAACGGTTATACCCCCAACGACATTTCCGTCGGCGACCTCGATGGCGACGGCGAGTATGAACTCATCGTCCATTTGACCGGTCGCGCCCGAGACAACGCACAAGCCGGCGCGACCGACGAACCCATTTTCCATGCCTATAAACTGGACGGCACATTTCTCTGGGAAATCAACCTCGGAAAAAACATCCGCGATGGGGCCCACTACACGCAATTTATGGTATACGATTTCGATGGCGATGGCCGTGCGGAACTCATTTGTAAGACGGCGGACGGCACCCGCGACGGCACCGGGGTGATCATCGGCGACGCCCAAGCCGATTGGCGCACGCCGGGGGATTCTTTTGTCCCGACGCGCGACCGGACCGGCAGCAGCGTCGCTCCAGCTGGAACCCGGGTGGCGTCACGCGCGGGCTACGTGTTGGCCGGCCCGGAATTCCTCACTGTATTTGACGGCCGCACGGGGCGTGCTCTCGCCACGACCAACTATCTTCCCGCCCGTGGCAAAATCGAAGACTGGGGTGATAGCTATGGCAATCGCGTCGACCGCTTCCTCGCGGGCGTCGCCTACCTCGACGGAGTGCGGCCGAGCGTCGTCATGTGCCGTGGATATTACACCCGCACAACCCTCGTCGCTTGGGACTGGCGCCATGGCCAGCTGACTCAACGTTGGTTTTTTGACAGCGATAACTACGGGCCACCGGACGCCAGCAACCCCTACCGCGGCCAGGGCAACCACAACCTGAGCGTCGCGGACGTCGATGGCGACGGGCGAGACGAGATTATTTACGGCGCCATGTGCATTAACTCGAACGGCACGCCCCGCTACACCACTCGTTTAGGGCACGGCGATGCGCTGCACGTTTCCGACCTTGATCCGCTGCGCCCTGGCCTGGAAGTTTTCGACATCCACGAAAATGCCAAGCACGCCTTCGGCCTAGAGTTCCGCGACGCCAGTACCGGCGCGATGATTTGGGGAGCGCCGGGCGGCAGCGAAAATTCACCGGACATCGGCCGCGGTTGCGCCATGGATATCGATCCTCGCCACCCCGGCTACGAGATGTGGGCATCGGGCGGGCCACGGGTGCGGGGGATTTACAATGTGAAGGGTGGGAAAATTGCGGACCGCAATCCCTCCTCGTGTAATTTCGGCGTCTGGTGGGACGGCGACCTCCTCCGCGAACTCCTTAACTCTAACCGGATTGATAAATGGAATTGGGAGACGAGCACCGAAACCCGGTTGCTCACCGCGGAAGACTGCAGCTCTAATAATGGAACGAAAGCAACGCCCGCGCTCTCGGCGGATATTCTCGGCGACTGGCGAGAAGAAGTTATTTGGCGCACGACGAATAATCAGGAGCTACGCATCTATACGACCACGATCCCCACCCCCCACCGAATTTATACACTGATGCACGATCCGCAGTATCGACTCGCGATAGCTTGGCAGAACGTCGCCTACAACCAACCGCCGCACCCCGGTTTTTTTCTCGGAGCCGATATGCCGCCGGCGCCTCGGCCCAACATCACGCTCGTACCCCTCAGCCCGTGAGCCGGCCTCTCCCACGCCTGATCGAATCGGTCACAGGCAGACATCTGTTTGGTCGCGCGCCAAAACCACCCCTCGGTCGCCCGGTCACCCCCCGCGCCGCCGCCGGCGCCACCCTCTGTAACCACGGGAGCCGGCGCACCGGCTTTAGCGCGCGCAGGCTGCTGCTGGCGCTGCTCGGGTGGTGCGCGGGCCCGACAACCGGACACGCGCACGATCCATTCGAGGCCTTCACGACCGTCACGGTCACGGCCAGCCAGCTTGAAGTGCACATCACCCTCGCGGCGGGCACGGCTTGGAAATTAATTGATTCCAGTGAACAGACGCCACCGCTCCAGTCGGATAATTTTGCCGAAAGAAGCCCAGCACTCGCGAAGGCTGGCGAGCGGCTGTTTATCCTGACCGCGAACCACCGAGCCGTCACCGCGCGGCACGGGAAAGTCGAGCTGACCGCAGAAAACGACCTCATCTTTACAGTGCTTTACCCGCGTCCGCCCCCCGGAATCTTATTTATTTCGGCGAGTTATTTACGAAACCTCGGCGAAGGCTACGGCGGCATCTGCGAAGTGAGTGACGAGACTGGACGCCATCTCGGCTGGGAGCAGCTGACCTGGGCTCGTCCCCATTTTGAAGTGACGTTACCCGCGCCGGCGCCAGCCACCAGCGAGCGAAAATAACCTGATGAGACCTCCTGACTGGCCATGGCCAGCGGCAACGCGCGCCCTCCGAGCCCGACGGCGCCAACCGGTCGGACCGGCGTGATGGCAAATACCAATCGGGGACCAATCCCACCGAAGGGCCGGATCGGCTCACCGAGTTGAGTGGAGAACGCTCCAATCGACCAAGCGAGAACGCACATCTGCGAGAACGCACATCTGCAATTGACTCACTCGCGCGGCCGCTCTTTTGATGCGCCAACTATGAGCGCACCGCAACCTCGCCTCGATGACCTGCGCATTGAACGCTCTCAAGCCGAGGCACGTCCGAACAGCGCCTTCCGTTGGATCATGGGAAGCGGGGTCGCGCTCGCCCTCGCCGCCCTCGGCTGGTGGTTGACCCGCACCCAGCCACTGGTCGTGCCGACCGCACTCGCCCGGGCCGAGACCAGCACAGGCCCGGACCGCACCGTCTTGAACGCTTCAGGCTACGTCGTGGCTCGACGCGAGGCGACCGTCTCATCAAAATTCACGGGGAAAGTCGTCTCCGTAAACGTGGAAGAAGGCGTAAGCGTGCAGGCGGCGCAGGTCTTGGCGCACCTTGACGATACAAATGTGCAAGCGAGTCTGCAGCTCGCCCGCGCCCAACTCGCCGCAGCGGGGACGGCGTTTGCCGAAACTCGGGTCAGAGTCCGCGAGGCTGAAAAAGAATTTAAACGCCAGAGTGCATTGCAGAGCAGCGGGGCGAGTGCGCAAGCGGAGCTCGATCGCGCCGAAGCGGCTTCGCAAGCCTGGCAAGCGCGTCTTGCGCAACAGCAGAGTGAACAAGTCGTCGCTGAGCGCAATGTGGCCATCTGGCAGCAACAGCTCGAAGACACCGTGATCCGCGCACCCTTTGCCGGGATCGTCACTTCGAAGAACGCGCAACCCGGCGAAATGATTTCGCCGATGTCCTCTGGCGGGTTTACCCGCACCGGGATTTGCACGATCGTCGATATGCAGTCCCTCGAGATCGAGATCGACGTCAACGAGAGTTACCTCAATCGCGTCACCCCCAACCAAGCCGTCGATGCCTCCCTCGACGCCTATCCAGGGTGGAAAATTCCTGGGAAAGTCATCGCCATCATCCCGACGGCGGACCGACAAAAATCGACCGTGAAGGTGCGGGTGGGCTTTGATCAACTCGATCCGCGGGTACTGCCACAGATGGCCGTGAAAGTCGCCTTCCGCGAAGCCACCGGACCATCCGCAGTCGCGCCTCTCCGCATTAGTCGCGGCGTGGTCATTCCTAAATCGGCGGTGCGCAGCTGGGAAGGGCGTGATACCGTCTTCATCATTCGCCAGGGTCGCGCGGAACGCCGCGAGGTCACGATTGGAGGCTCCCAAAATAACGATAGCACCGTGAGCGCGGGCTTGGCCGCGGGCGATCGCGTCATCACGGAAGTTCCCGCGGAGTTGCGCGAAGGCGCACTGGTCACGGAGAAAAATTTATGAACGCGAACGGAAAAAAAGCCGACCCGACGGCGCTCGTGCGGGTCGAAGGTGTGGAAAAAGTATTTCACCGCGGATCGGAGGATATCCACGTGCTCTCCCGGCTGGATCTCACCGTCGCAACCGGCGAATTTGTCGCCTTGATGGGCCCCTCTGGCTCGGGCAAGAGCACCCTGCTTAACCTGATTGGCGGGCTCGATCGTCCAACCACGGGCTCGGTCAGCATCGGCGACGACCGCATCGACGCACTCTCCGACCGGCAACTCGCGGTCTGGCGAGCGCGGCACGTCGGTTTCGTTTTCCAACTTTATAATCTACTTCCGGTCCTGACCGCGGAACGTAATGTTGAGCTGCCACTCCTCCTGACCCACCTCACCAAGGCCGAGCGCCGCCGCCACGTGGAGACGGCCCTGGCGATGGTCGGGCTCACCCATCGCGCGAAACATTATCCGCGCACGCTCTCGGGTGGCGAACAGCAGCGCGTCGGCATCGCCCGCGGCATCGTGACCGATCCGACACTTTTATTATGTGACGAACCGACCGGGGACCTCGATCGTAAGTCGGGCGACGAAATCCTGAATTTGTTACAGGCGCTGAACCGCGAGCAGGGCAAGACGATCATCATGGTCACGCACGACCCCCACGCCTCCGCGCGCGCTTCCCGCACCGTCCATCTTTACAAGGGCCAACTCGCGAGCGAACCGACGCCATGAAGTTCGCTCATCTGATTTGGGGTAACCTAACGCGAAGAAAGTTACGGACCTCGCTCACCCTGCTTTCGATCGTGGTGGCGTTTGTGCTCTTCGGGCTGCTGTGCGCCGTCCGGCAAGCGCTGGAAGGTGGCGTCAAGATGGCCGGGGTCGATCGCTTGATCGTACGGCATCGCGTCTCGTTGATCCAACTGCTGCCAGAAAGTTACAAGGCCCGCATTGAACGCATCCCGGGGATTGAGCTCGCCATGCACCAGACGTGGTTTGGCGGTGTTTACCAGGATCCTAAAAATTTCTTCCCGCAGGCACCCGTCGTCCCGGAGGAGTTTTTAACGATGAAGCCGGAACTCGTTCTTTCAGCCGAGCACCGGCAGGCGTGGTTGACGACGCGAACGGGGGCGATCGTGGGCCGCAGCACGGCGGACCGCTTCAATTGGAAAATTGGCGACAAGGTACCGATCCAATCACCCCTATGGGGGCGCCGCACTTGGGACTTTGATCTGGTCGGTATCTACGATGGCCGCGAAGCTGGCACGGATACGAGGGGGATGTTTTTTCGCTACGACTATTTCGACGAGTCACGGCAAGAGGGCCAGGGTAAGGGCTTGATCGGTTGGTACACGATTCGCGTGAAGGATCCCGCCCGCGCCGCGGAGATCGCGCGACGAGTTGACGAAGAATTTGAAAACTCCGCGGCCGAAACCAAGACGGAGCCCGAGGGCGCGTTTGTCCAGGGCTTTGCTCGGCAGATCGGCAACATCGGCTTCATCGTGGGAGGTATTCTCGTGGCAGTTTTTTTCACCCTGCTTCTCGTGACGGGCAGCACGATGGCGCAGGCCGTGCGCGAACGTCTGGGCGAATTGGGCGTATTAAAAGCCATCGGCTTCACGAATGGCCAAGTCCTCACTCTCGTGCTGGCCGAGTCCTGCCTGCTCGCGGTGCTGGGTGGAGGCCTCGGTCTCAGCATCGCTTGCCTCGTGACCTCCCGCGGTGATCCGACGGGCGGGCTGCTCCCGCTGTTTTACCTGCGCAACCAAGATCTCGCCCTCGGCGGCAGCCTGAGCCTCGCCCTCGGCCTCCTCACCGGTATTTTTCCCGCGTGGCAAGCGATGCGTCTGCGCGTCGCCGAAGCGCTCCGCCGATTGTAATATGAACGCCCCGCTCAATTGGTTTTCGCAAATCGGCTCGATCGCTAAATTTGGACTGCTGAGCGCGGCCCAGCGACGCGCTTCGGTCGCCGCTACTGTCGTCGGGATCGCGGGCGTGGTCGCGGTCTTCATTGGCGTCCTTTCGATCAGCGCAGGATTCAACCGAGCCATGACCGCCTCGGGATCCGCGGATGCGGCGATCATTTTAAGGAGCGGCGCGGATAGTGAAATGGTCAGCGGGTTCGGCCGAGAAGAAACGCGGATCATCGCCGACACCCCCGGCATCGCCCGGAATGCCGAGGGCCCGCTCTCTTCCGCGGAGCTATTTGTCATTATCAACCTGCCCAAACGGACCACCGGAACGGATGCGAACGTCCCGCTCCGCGGAGTGGAAAGCGCGGCACTCGGAGTGCGCGATCAACTAAAAATCACTCGGGGCCGGATGTTCAACTGGGGACGCAATGAAGTCATGGTCGGGGCGGGGGCGGCGCGTGAATTCGCGGGTTTAGAAGTGGGTGCACAGCTCAGCATCGGCCGCGAAAAATGGCCCGTGGTGGGGATTTTTTCGGCGAATGGCGGCGTCGCGGAATCAGAAATTTGGACCGATGCCAAAGTACTCCAAAGCGCGTACAATCGAGGGGATTCTTATCAGTCCATTTATGCGCGTCTCGCCTCACCCGGAGCGTACGAGGCCTTTGCCGCGGCGTTAACGGCCAATCCCCAATTGAAAGTAAAAGTGCTCAGGCAGTCGGAGTACTATGCCAATCAGTCGCAAACGCTGACGCGTTTGATCACCACGATCGGCTACCTCGTCGCGACCTTGATGGCGATCGGCGCGGTGTTCGGCGCGCTGAATACGATGTACAGCGCGGTCGCGGCGCGGACCCGCGAGATCGCCACGCTCCGGGCCTTGGGTTTTGGGAGCGGCGCAGTCGTGGTGGCGCTCATGCTCGAGTCGCTCGTGCTCGCCTTGATCGGCGGTGCCCTCGGGGCCGGTTTGTCTTACGCGGCCTTTAATAATTTTCACGCTGCCACGATGAACTGGCAGAGCTTTAGCCAAGTCACCTTCGCGTTTGCGGTGACGCCCGCACTCATCGGGCAAGGCGTCGCTTGGGCGGTAGCGATCGGCCTCATCGGCGGACTGTTCCCGGCCATCCGCGCCGCCCGCCAACCGATTGCAGCCGCACTCCGTGAATTATAAGCCAGCGCGCCGGTGTCCCACGACGGATTTCAGCCCGCCAGCAGCGGGGCCGACATTCGGTTCGGCAGATAACGTGAGTTGATCGCCCGAAAACGTGAGACGATAGCGCATCGCAAAAGGGGTCCGATAACGCACAACGTCGAATGTCAACGTATCCGGCCCGGTCCACGCGCCACTGGCGGCCACCGGCCCAGCCGCAGGACCCGTGGTCAGTTCACTCCGCGACCACTCCCCTGGTACCAGCCGCAAGCGCTGCTCCGCTCCCTCGATCGTCAGGGAAATACTGAAGCCATTCACCACCAAATCGGTTGGCGCCACCGTGATCGCGGCAATGCCGTGCGCATTAGTGGGAAACGCGTAGCGATGGCCGAGGTAAGCGGCGGCCGTCGCGGGCACCCCGGTGGCCGCAGGCGCCCGCAAGGTGAGACCCGCGAGGCGCCGCTGCAGGGCGGCCTGCTGCATCGGCGCACGCGGCAAAGCGGTCCCTTGAAGCGCGGGTAACAGGTAAGACCACACGACACTCAAAACTCCCTGCAAATCGCGGGTACCCGCCGTGATTGCCACCACGGCATCCTGCTCTGGGAAGAAAAGACAAAACTGACCGTGCGCACCGTCACCGCGAATCACACCAAAACGACAGCGCCAAAATTGAAACCCGTAGCCTTGCTCCCAATCACTCGCGGGGTTGCTGCCATTCGACATCCACCGGGCCGTCGCCGTATCGATCCACTGGCTGGGGACCAAGGGCCGGCCCTGCCATTGCCCGCGTTGTAAATAAAGTTGGCCGAAGCGTGCGATATCTTCGGTGCGAAGATTGAGCCCAAAGCCGCCGAGCGATATGCCCTGAGGGCTTTCCTCCCACATCGGCGGAGCGATGCCTAGCGGTGAAAATAAGCGGGGTTGCAAGTAATCGACCACTTTCTGTCCCGTGACCTTCTGCACGATCGCCGAAAGCATATAGGTCGCGGGCGTGTTATAGACGAAGAACGTCCCCGGCTTATGCGTGACCGGCAGCGCAAGAAACGTTTTAACGAGGCTCTCGGCGGATTTCCAATCGAAGGCCTGAATCGTCTCGAGGTGATGGCCCGTTGACATTGTCAATAAATCGCGCACGCGCATCGCCCGCAAATTCACGCTCGTTTGGGCCGGCGCCTCGTGCGGAAAAAAACTGAGGACAAGTGCGTCCAAACTCAATTTACCGTCCGCCATCGCGAGCCCGACGGCCGTGGAAGTAAAACTTTTGCTGAGCGAAAACAATTGGTGAGGCTCCGCCGCCGCGTACGGCGCCCACCAGCCTTCGGCGATGACGTGCCCGTGCCGCATGATCATAACGCTGTGGAGCGCGTCGATTTTCTCGTCAGCCGCCACGACAAAGCCCAGCAACGCGGCGGAGGATACGCCCTGATCTTCTGGCGCGCTCCTCGGCAAAGCCGCGGAGACGGCCGCACTTCCCATCGAAGCGACGACCGCCGCGCCGCCCAGCAAGCAGCGAAAGGCACGCAGGAGCAAACGAAGGAGTTGGAGCATTTTCACACGATATAATCAGACAACAGCAAAAGGATTACGACCGAGGAGACCAGCGCAGAGCGGAGTAACCGCTTAAGATTGGCCGCATCCCTAAAGATCGGCCGAGAGCCGCGCCAGCGAGAGCGGACTTACGCCACGCCTGGCCGCCGAGCCCACAGAATTACGCCCCGGGCGCAGCCAACCCGACCGGGCGGCGGCACGCCCGCCGACCGTGTACCGGCGCGGCCCCAGTTGGACCTGAGCGCACGCGAGCTCAATCGCCGAGCCGTTGCTTCGCTTCGGCGGGAACGTCAAATTTCGTTGCGCCCACGTTCGTGATAATCGTGGTCGCGGTCTGATGCACGGTAACCTCACGGCGACCCGCGCTCGTCTGAACAGAAAGTTTTCCCTCGAGCTTCGTCTCGAATTTACTGAGGACACCGCCGCGCACCCACATCCGAAAAGAGCCGCTGGCGCTCAACGGGGTGATCTCGGTTTGCCCAGGGTGGACGAGCAGGAGCATCGCCGCCGTCTCGCTCAACGGACCCGAGGCCACCTCACCCTCCACTTTGATTTCCGTATAGCCCGCGATGATAATACCCACCTCCTCGTGCGGCCGGCTGAGGTTTTTTTGAAGATTACTGTAGGCGGGCGCATTCGCCCCATCGCCATCACCACGACCGGGCCCCGCCCCCCGCGGGCGCCGACTCCCGCCGGCCCCACCAAAACCGCCCTGGCCGCCAAAACCACCCGAGCCCGCGGGGCCACGACCACGCTCCATCGGGGAAACGAGCTCGCTTGGGCTACGCCAACCTTCATCGGTCTGCACGACCCATTTTTCGGCTCCTTTAAACAAAATCGTCCCGACGTTATCGCTGGCGCCGCCGGAGCGCCCGGTCCGCCGGCGCACCGCCGTGACCATCGGCATCGTCACCAAAGAGAAATCTGTGCCGCGATCAGTTTGGCCCGAGACGTCGTAAGTTCGTGCATCATCGACGACCGTCGTCTGCCAGGCGTAATTCCGCGCCTCAGGCAGTTTCATCGCGGCCACAACCGCTAGGTCAGACGGACCTGCCGCCAATGGGCACGCAGCGATGAGCAACAAAATGAGTAAGGGACAAATTCGCACGAGAGCAGGAGGCAATGCCTTGGCTAGACGCAGCTAGGCGGGCGGAGGTTTCCGATCCAAGTACAATCGGTTGCGCCCTACTTCCTGCCATCGCCGAGTGATCGCGGCTATCTGCCGACCAAATCGATTCGCGGCGGTGAGGCACCAGCCACACCAGGCCGCATCAATCGCACCTTTCTGAAGAAAATCTTTTTCCCAGAGCGCACAGGGGTCCGAACCGAGGTCACGGAGCCAAACCCCTTGTCCGCTCGGTGACTTCGGTGGGCTGGGCGCCGTGCTCTCTGTGAAATGCATTGGGTCAAGTTGGGTGTGAAATATCCACACGAGGCCGCGCCCACGCGCGCGACGCAAATTTGCGGGGCCAACAGGGCACCCATCTGCAATCGACGACGCCGAAAATTCCTCCAGCTCGCTACCGCATAACCCTTGCCACCAGCAATCCAATATTCCAAGTATCCTCACGCCTCGCTGCTTTCTTCAGCACCCCCCATCACCCCATGAGTCAACTTTCCCAGCATTTTAACCTCCTCGACTACGGCGTGTTCGGCGCCTACCTGCTGCTGACGCTCGCCATCGGCACGTGGTTCATCAAAGGACAGCGGAATCTTGAGGAGTATTTTTTAGCCGGCCGCTCGATCGGCAGCGTGATCGTCGCGATGACGATTCTCGCGTCGCTCTTCTCAGGGATCAGCTTCCTCGCCGCGCCCAGTGAAGGCTTCGCCAACGGACCCATTTACTTTTTGGTCAACCTCGGGTTCTTCATCGCGACGCCGATTACCACCCTCATTTTTCTGCCGTTTTACTACAACGCGCGCTTCTTCACCGCTTATCAATACCTTGAGGAACGTTTTTCCGTCCACCTGCGCACCCTCGCCTCCGCTTCGTTCATTATCCGCGTCCTCCTCTGGCTGGCCGCGGCCACCTACGCGCCCGCCCTCGCCCTCGAGCAAGCGACCGGGATGCCGCTGTGGTTCACCATTCTCTGCACCGGGCTGCTCACGACAATTTACACCACCTTCGGAGGTATGCGCGCAGTAATCTGGACGGACGTGATGCAACTCGTCGTGCTCTTTACTGGTCAACTCGCGATCGTGCTGATTGCCGTCACTCGCGTCCCCGGCGGCTGGGGCCAGGTCCTCGCCTACGGCCAGCAAAGTGGGCGCCTCGAGTTAAGCCTGAGCCCCGATCCCACGGTGCGCCTGACCCTCTGGGGGCTGATTATCGGTGGCGCCTTCATGCACCTCGTACAAATGGCGACCGACCAAGTTTCCGTGCAACGTTACCTCTCCGCCAGCAGCTTAAAAGTCGCCCAGCGCGGCCTTTGGTTAAAGCTGTGGCTCGTACTTCCGGTGACGGTCGTATTCTACGGAACGGGATTGGTCCTGTACGCGTTCTACCAAGTGTACGGCGATCCGGTCGCGGCCGGCAAAATCACTCGGGCCGATCAGATCCTCCCTCACTTCGTCGTCACGCAACTTCCGCACGGGTTGCCGGGCCTTTTCATCGCGGCCATCTTCGCCGCAAGTATGTCGACGATTTCCGCGGGGATCAACTCGCTGACATCAGCGAGCCTGGTTGATTTTTATCAACGTCTCTGGCGCCGGCCAGATTTAACGGAGAAAACCCAGCTCCGCATCGCGCGCTGGCTTACCCTGATCTACGGGGTGATCGTGGTGGCCCTCGCCTTTTTGGTGCAGCGTCTCGGCACGCTGCTAGAGGCGACCAACAAGGTGATCGGCCTGATCGGCGGCCCGCTCATCGGGATATTTTTACTTGGGCTCTTGACCCGCCGCGCGACAGCTCGGGGCGCGTTAATCGGCTGGATCAGTGGCCTCATTTTTACGATCTGGGTGTGTTTTGGAACGCAAATTTCCTTTCTTTGGTACGCGATGGCCGGCAGTCTGAGCACCCTAATCATCGGCTATGCCGCTAGCCGCTTCGACCGCGCGCCCACCCCGCAGCAACTCAAAGGTCTCACTTGGTCGGAGCCACCGCCGCCCGCCGAGGGAAAATAATTATTCCGCCATGCCCCCGCTTTATTCTCTGGCTCAATGGACCAAGGCGATCGTGCTCCTCGCCACGCTGCTGGACCCAGCCGCGACTTCGGCCGCGACGCCCTGGGAAAGACTCGCGCCCCTGCCACAGAGCAATGGGGGGTTTTTGAGCGCGACGCTGGGCGATGAACTCATCATCGCTGGCGGCACCCATTGGCAGGGCGAGACCAAATCGTGGCTTGACCAAATCTGGGCCTATGCGCCGGCGCGCAACACGTGGCGCGATGCGGGCCACCTGCCCGCGCCCCTCGCGTATGCCGTGACCGGCACCGCGGGCGACGCCCTTTGGTACGCCGGCGGCAGCAGCGGTCTCACAACTCACCGCACCCTGGGCAAGATTTCCCCCGGCGGCACCGCGCAACGTGTTGCCACGCTCGAATCCGCGCTGGTCTACGCCGCGGGTGCGGTGATCGGCACCACGCTCTACGCGGTCGGCGGGAGCGACGACCAAGCGAAGCTCGAGCGGATTACCAATCACTTTTTAGCGATTGATCTTAAGACCGGCCAGATCTCCCGGCTGCCGGATTACCCGGAAAAAAGCCTGACCACGGCGACGGCGGCCGCGGTCGGCCAGCGCCTCTTCATCTTTGGCGGCGCCCGCTGGGAGCCAACGAAAGCCACCGTCGTCAACCACCGCACCGCGCACGCCTACTCCCTCGCCAAAAATCTTTGGGAAACGCTCCCCCCGCTCCCCCACCCCGGCCGTGGAATCACCGCCGTCGCCCTCGACCCCCGCCATATTCTCATCGCGGGAGGCTACCGCGATGACTCCGTGGAATTTGTGCGCGACGCGTTCATCTTTGATCTCACCACGGGAACTTATACACCAACGATCCCGCTTCCTTACGCCGCGATGGTCAGTCTCGTCCAGTCTGGCGAATGGCTCTACTGCCTCGGCGGCGAGGACCGGAAAAAACACCGCACCGATGCCGTCTTCCGTATCCGCTGGCAGGCTCTGCTAGCGCGGCCCAGAAGGTGGCGCCAACGAACCGCGCGGCCGCCGTGGGCGGGGACATCCTCAAACAAATAACCACGCTCGACGCTGCCGTCGTCCCCAACAGGTTTAATGCTTGGCTCAGCCTCTGGCTCAGCCCCAAGGCGCGCCGGTCGAGCCAAGCCGGCGCGCCCTGCCGCTAAACCGCCAGCCAGCCCGCTCCTCAGGCATCGGTATTGCGATCACCCCTCAGGCCGTGGGCGCCTAGCGTCATCAGGTTGGAAATTGCCCATCACCTTCCATCTCCCAAGTCCTCCGCGCGTTTATTTCCCTCACAGAATTTTCCCAATCCACCCATGAACCCCGTTGAAGCAACCCCCGCCGGCGAGCCCGTACCGCAGCTTTTCCTTGGACTAACCACAAGTCAAACGGTGGCCGCCTTTGCCGTCGGCAAGATTCAAGAATTCGCGGCCGGCTCGTTTATTTTTCGAGATCAGGGGAGCGCCGATGCGATGTTCCTCGTCCTCAGCGGATCCGTGGCCCTCGTGAAGCCCCTCTCCAACGGCCATGAGCAATTACTTGAAACCATCCACGCAGGCGGCCACTTCGGCGAGATGGGTCTGATCGACCACCAGGCTCGGACCGCCGACGCCGTCGTTCGAGCACACGCCCGATTGATCGTGCTGCATCAGACCGACCTCGACCAGTTGCTCATGATTTCACCCCGCATCAACCTTAACCTCGTGCGGAGCGTCACCGCCCGGCTGCGGACCACGACCGACCGTTTCATTACTCAAGCCGTCTATCAGGGGAAAATGTCCTTGGTCGGCCAAATGGCGGGATCCATTATCCACGACTTCCGAAGTCCCATGACCGTCATCCGCCTCACCGCGGAAATGTTGGCCCAAAATCCATCGGAAAAAACCGTCGCCCTTGGTTGTACCCGAATCATCCGCCATGTCGATCGTCTCAACCGCATGTCCCATGACCTGCTCGATTTCTCCCGAGGCGCATGTCAATTGGAACGATCTCACGTCGACCCCTCGATTTGGCTGCAAGAGACCTGTAACCTTCTCCAACCCATCCTCCAACCAAACCACGTTGCCCTCGTCTGCGATATTCAAACTACCGATCGCATTCATATTGATGCGGAGAGGATGACCCGCGTTATCTACAATCTTGCCAACAATAGCATCGAGGCGATGCCCCACGGCGGCACCCTCACGCTTCGTCTCCAAAAAACCTCCGAACACTTGCTGATCGTGGTGACCGACAACGGCCCGGGCATTCCAGAAGCTATCCGAGACAATCTTTTCGACGCGTTTGTCACCCACGGCAAAAAAAATGGCACGGGGCTCGGCACCGC
The DNA here is from genome assembly GCA_945903465.1 of Opitutus sp. GAS368. Taxonomy (GTDB): domain Bacteria; phylum Verrucomicrobiota; class Verrucomicrobiia; order Opitutales; family Opitutaceae; genus ER46. The sequence goes on along the minus strand of CAMDOF010000043.1, from coordinate 25,221 downwards.
CATCGCAAAAAAAATCGTCGACGATCACGGCGGCACCATTACTTTTACCACGGTCACCGGAGCCGGTACCACCTTTTGCATTCAACTTCCCGCTGGGTCATAGGCCTCATCGCCACCCTCCGCGCCTTGACTCACCCAGCGAGTGCATGAGCCGCTCGAGCCACCTCTCGCCTTTCGTTCCACAAGCGCCATTCGGAAAGCTCCGCCCACGACTCAGCGCGGCTGCGGGCTCGCATCGCAACAAGGCCTGCACCTTATCAACTCGTTAGTCGGGAATCAGGCTTGGCCTCTCAGCGGGCGCCCGCCCCTGACCCGCACCCCGCGCGCCCCGCTCCTCGCAGTTTCTCCCGCCGGCCCCTGCCTGCTGCGGCCGCCAACGAAAAACTCCGCCGGCCTGCTCCACCCACCCTCCGCGCCGCCCTAGAAAACGGCCCCATTAGTTGGAACGGGCCACTTCGGCCTGCACCGAACGCCACGCTTGGCCCCGCACTTCGGCGGATAGTGGAATCACTTCTGCTCGCGTCAAAAGCGCAGCCACTGACTCGCTGTAAAGAAATTCGAACACGCCCAACAAATCCCTGGCGCGCTCAGAACGATAAACCACCTGCAGCGGTAAACCGAGCGGGTAGGTGCCGTCCTGCAGTGTCTCGGTACTCGGCCCAACCCCCGCGTCCTCTTCCCTCACCGCAATCCGCAGCGCTTTGATCCGGCTCGCCCCCACCGGTATCCTCGGCCCCAAAGCCAGAGCCCGAGACTCCCCCAGAAAAAAAGTCCGCAAATCCGCCAGATCCGAGAAGCGCTCTACTTTCGCCTGCAGCCCTTGCGCCCCCAACACCGCGGACCGAAAATATTCTAATGTAATCCCGGCCCCATTCTCCGGCGCGACCAGCGTGAGCACCGCTTCGCCCCACGCTCCCCCCGCCCCCAAATCACGCCAATAACGGCGCGTGCCCTTGGCCTCATCGGACTGAATACCAAAGACCGCTCGAAGGTTTCCGAGCGTAACCTTTTCAACCGGACAAGCAGCCGGCACCATCGCGAAAATCGCGTGATATCCCAGCGGTCGCACGGCCCAGCCCACTAAGCGGTCCGCTTCACCTGCGGGCAGCACGACCAGCGCCAGATCCGCGCGCCCCAGCTTTAACTCCTCCAGCCCTGGGCGACTTCCATCCAGCGCGAGCGCCAAAGAGAGACCAACCTGACCAGCCTGCGTATAGCACGCCTTGATGAAAGGGAGTCCCAATAAATCACTTCCTGTAATCCGGATAGGCGCACCCGCGGCCGACGTGAGCCCCCACAGCAGAAGCCCCCGCCAGCACCATCTCGCTTGGCAACCTTTGCCCCAACTCAACTTAAAACGCCCCAGCCCGCGAGCACTGCCCTCGCCCTGAGCCAACGACGGATCACTTTGCGGTATCACCGCATACTGATTCACCCGGCCACCAACCCAACGCAAACACCATCCCCCACGGCCGCGGGGCGGGCCCACGACATCCGCTGCTGCACAATTACTTCTCCAGCTCATGGAGCGTGAGTCCGTCTTTAGCTTCAATGCCTCGCGCCACACGGACGGGCGCCCGCACGGATCGGCGACGCCCCTTGGCCACGACGCCTTCAGTATAATAAGCGTAGTTATCCATGTAATAACCATAATCGCCACCAGCATTGGCCGGCACCTGATTCAGCACGACACCCACGAGCGGAATTTTTAGCGTCTCCACAATTTGCTGCGCACGGAGGACCATCGCTTGCGCATTCCGTCGATGTTGAACCAACAACACCACGCCATCCACCGCACTCGCCAACACACTCGCATCACTTACCCCAATAATCGGCGGGGAATCAAAAATAATCCGATCATACCGCCCCTTCAAAGTCACAATCAATTCCCGCAGCCTAACCGCATAGATCAAGCTGAGGGTAAAGCCACCCACCCCGCCACTCGCAATAAAATCCAAGCCCGGCGCGGTGCCTTTCTGCACCACTTCATCGAGCGTTTTCTGACCCTGTAAAAAATCACTCAGTCCCGGTTCCTTCGCACACCCCGCCAACCGGTGTTGCGTTGGCCTGCGCAAATCCGAATCAATCAAAATCACCTTCTCCCCACTTGCCCCCATTAACGCAGCCAGCCGATGTAAAGTCATAGACTTACCCTCACCCGGTCCCGCCGAAAGCATGACTAAGGCATGGCTTCCACTGGATTTGATCGCGAGATTAAGATTCGTATGAAACACGCGGTACGGCTCCAGCACTGCGGGATCGTCGACCGTTGCAGGCTGCGAACCACGCACAAAGGGGAGCACGCCTAAAACCGGCAAACCCAGCCGCGACTCCACTTCCGCGATACCGCGAAAACTCGTGTCAAAATACTCCAGTAACACCGCTACCCCGATCGCGAGAATTCCCCCAAATAAGAAGGCGAGGGTCACATTCAAGGCCCAGCTGGGCCGACTGAAAAAACGAGCGGGCTCCGCGATATTAAGAATTTCAATGGTTTTTTTAGGGACCTTAAAATCAATCTCCCGCTGCCGCAGTGTCAGCTTCAGCGTGGTCAATAAACGTTGCTCATCATCCAGCTTCTGCGCCGACTCCTCAAAAGGGCGCATCCGCTCACGCGCTGACAGAATCTGATCGACCTTCGCCTGCGCCAACTGACTTTTCAACTCCGCCACCCGCGCATCCGATTCTTTGTAAGCAATCTCCAAGGCGCTCTCATAACCGCCCAATTGCACGTCCAACTGTTCTCGAATCTTCGCTCGGCCATCGACGGCCGAGATCAAATCGGGATGCGCTGACCCAAGCCGGGGCTTCAACTGGGTCACCTTTTGATCAGCCATGAGATAGGCCTGCAAAAGATTTTGAATATTCTGATCAGGGATCAGCTCTGAGTTGACTAAGCTGATCCGCTCCGCCGGCACGATTGACTTGAACCGTTCCCATCGGGTTTTCCGCCCAATGGCGTCAACGCTGAGCGCAATCAGCGTATTCTGCATCTGCCGCAAGGTCTCAATCTCCATATCCGAATAACGCGCGTTCAGATCCACCCCGGAAATATTCAAATCCTTCCGCAGTTTTTCGACGGCGTCACGCTGCCGCATCACCACCTGCTCTTGACTGACCAGCTCCTTGCGCAAATGCACCAAACCCTCGCTCTGATCGGACGTCGCCAAGGCAATCCGATCCTGCGAATAGGTGCGGGCAATTTCGTTCGCGACATCGGCCGCGAGCTGGGCGTCTTGTTCAAAAACGTTAATCTCGATTAACGAGGAACTCCGCTGCGACTCGATCCGAAGCATTTTTTCCACGACATACCGATAGGTCACCGCCATGGGAGGTGGCGTGCGTGACCCCAGCGCGCTCGCCAGCTTAACACTTAGCCCCAACCGCTCGATCACGGGGTACAAAATTTTCTCCGACTGCATGATCTTAAACTGATCCTGCAAGAAGTACGGGTCGTAGCTGTGACTACTCTGCGCCTGAAATAGCTTGATCTCGCCCTCGGGCTTTTCGACCCGAATTTTCGTCGTCGCGAGATACCACTTCGGTAAAAAAGCCGTCACCGCTAAGACCGTGCCCACCACCAACGCCAATATCAGGACAATCAGGGATTGCCGCAGCCGTAGAATCTGCAGGAAGTCGGAGAGGGAGGCACTTTCTCGAGTAGCGAACGCGTTAGCCATGGGCAAAGAGGCAACCAACCGCTCAAAAGCTGTAGTTACCGCTGAGCCCCAACCGCCGGCGATCCATATTTCGCGTTGGGTCATCTGAGCGACTCCGATCAAAATCAAGACTCCCACTCACCGTCCAGTTTTTTGATGGCAAATAACTCAACGCACTCCCCGCTCGCAGCGCCTGCTCATTCAGGCTCTTGACCCCTCGGCGTCCCTGAAGCACCGCCGGTTCGTAACTGACCGAGACCGAGGCGGAAATCAGCGCCGTCATTGAGTGCTGCAGCGCCACGAACACCTTCTTCGACTGGGTATCTGTGAAACGCGCGGTGTCCGACGTTTCCTCGAGGTTGTAGCCCAGGCCCGCCGTCAGGAAGGATTTCTCGGTGTAATCGTACTTTCCCGCGAGTTCCGCAAAGGGCGCGGTCGCACTCCGTTCCGCCGAACGCTTCCTAAACTCAATCCCCAGACGGGTACTCAGAGAAAATTTGCGCGCCAGCGCATATTCAAAACCACCCATCAGCAACTCCGAGACTTTGTTCTTCGTTTCACCTTCTTTCCGATAATAAACCTCCTGGTGACGATACTCGCCGACCGCCTTAAACTCAGGTAAAATCGCGTACTCGCCGGCCACGCCTAGAATATTCTCCACTCGGTCAATGCTACGCCCCAAGGCGCCGTTCTTATATTCAAAATAGATCGATCGGGCTTTCAACGTCGCCAGCACCTTACCGCTCACCGGCGTGTCGAACCGCCCGTCAATTTGGTTACGAAGAAACGATTGGTCCGGCGACAGCGGCACCCCCGCCAACAAGGATTCCGGATTCCGCGACGCCATAACCATCTCGGTGACGTCCAGCACGGTGGACTTGGAAAACCCGTACGCCAGCCGCATCATGGCTTCGTGGCTGCTGAGGAGCTTTTCACCCGGCCGGGTCGCAAACTTATCCAAGGTCAAGCCATAGGACGTCGCCAAAAACAACTGGTCCGTCACCGATCCAGAGTAGGTGATGCGCGGTGCCACCGAAAAAATTACGCTGCCGACCCCGGCCGACGCCGCCCCAAAGAGATTGCTATCGTGGGCCACGCTGGTCTTCGCCGAAAGAATTAAATCCTTGCTGAGCTCACTTTCCGGGATCGGCGCATAGATCGCCCAAAGCGGCACCGTGGAAACCAATCCGCCAAGAAATTTCCAGCGGAAAGATGAGGAGGATAAAAAACGATGCACGTGGGAAAAATTAACTCCGCAAATTTACGCGAGGCAAATTATTTTATGATCGGCGTCGGCAGTGCCGGGTTGATCAAAACGTAAAGATTTTCCGCCAGCTTTTGCGGGCGCGTCAGGGGAAACTCCCGCGGCACGGTGCCGTTGAGCAATCCCGCATAAATTTCTCCCCACTCTCCAAAGCGATCGGGGAGCGCCGCGAGGGTTCCGGGCAAAATGGGACGAGCGTTGAGCTGTGAAAAGAAGGGCCGGTCGAGGGTGCGCGGGGTCAGCAAGAGCTGCCCGATCGACTGCTCGAGAGTAATCGCATAAAAATCGCGCAAGCGCGGTGGCTGCGCCCAAGCCCGGACGTCACCGTACCACGCTAAACCCGCCGGCACATCCGCCATCAGACCGAACGAACCCGTCGAATCACGCCGACCCATTTCCTGCCGCATCCCTTGAAAAAGAGCTGGAAAATAAGGCGGATAATGGAAGTGCAACCGGCGCGGCTCAAGTAAGTCATGCACCAGTGGGGCCGCGTGGATCGTCAGGAGCACGGTCATCGCCAAGCGCGGCCACTGCACCAGCCGCGCATTGCTCCCGAGCAGCACAAAGAAAAAACCTGCCCCGAAAATCAACAGGAGCGGAACCAATCCGACCGAGACCGGCCGCTCCGTCTCCCCCGAGTTTAACGCCGCTTGGGCAATCAGCAAAACCCCCAGCACCACGGTAAAAATCCAGCGGAGACGATTGGTCACCGCGGAACGGAACGAGTAGAGCCAGCCCGCCACAAAAAAGGCCGTGAACCCCATCGCCCCCCCAGACCAGATCCTCGCCAAGAGGTTCTCCTGAAACACGGTCAACGTCTTGTTCATCAACTTTCGCAGGTTAAGCGCGGGACGGTCCGCGCCGAGCGTTGTCCGGAAAGTTGCCGGCTCCGCGGTCGGATCACCTGATTTTAACGCGACCTCCTGCGCGGCCAACGCGACGGGGTGGCCCGTCAACGCCACATTGCGATAAACCCAAGGACCGCTCACGACGAGGAATCCCAAAACCACCGATGCACTTGACCAGACGGCGGTCGCCCCTCGAAAACGAACCCACGCATACCCCAAAACGACGAGCAGAAGCGTGCCCCAGGCGTACTCGGTTAAGAACAAGCCTCCGACCATCATGCCGAGCGCCACCAAACAGGGCGCCAACGGCCCAACGCCTTGGCCCCTTTCGGCCCCGCGCTCGATGTGGTGCCAAATCAGAAAGGCGAGCAAAACGAGCACCATCACCAGCGGGGTGCCGTTGACGGCTACGGTCGCCTGCCAAACCGGCACGGACAAAAGCAAACCCAACATGGCCAACCAACCCACCTTCGCATCGAACAGCCGTTTGCCCAAAACATACGTTAGCGCCGCCGCCAACCAGAGCAGCAAGCCATTCAAGCCGAGTAAAAAATAATCGCCCCCAAAGCCATCCGGCGGCACCGGCGCTCCCTCAAAAAGCCCAGCGCGGAAACTCGCCGGCAATAGCCGTAACCCACCGGCTATCACCAGCGAGTAAAATGGACCGTGATGCAGTTCCGGATACGGTTGGCGCGAGTCGAAACGCACCCCACGCTGCGCGAGCACCGCGGCCGTTTGCGGATAATTCACCAAAGTTGTGAAGCCCGCGCCCCGCGCCAACTGCCTCCCCATATCCGCTTGCACCAGGGTCGATTCAGAAGTCGGTCCGTGAAATTGCTTCCAGGCCACCAGGAAAGAAAGCGCGATGGTCGCCGCCAAAATCGCGCCGAGCTGCACCCAGCGCGCGCCGCCCCCAATCTCAAGCCAATGGATAAACTCCTGGCCGTTACGAAGACGTCGCATAGATCAAAAAAAACTTGCCGAGCCAACGCTGCATCCAGAACAACGCACCCCAGCGGGTTCGGAGCCCCCTCTAAAACCGCGGCCACGGCTGACACGAACCTGCTCCCCCTCACGCCCGTGCCCAGGCCGCCTCGACCGCTCCTTTTGGTAATCACCACGCCACATCATCGGTCGATCACATCCAAGTCCGGCCACTGCACAATTTTTCGATGCAGCGTCCGCCGACTGATCCCCATCAAAGCGGCCGCCGCTGTTCGGTTCCCTCGCGCCTTCAGTAAGGCTTCCCGCAAGAGGCGCTTCTCATTCTCCTCCACTGAAAAGTTGCCTGCCCAGTTACCTGGAGCAGCCGGCGCCCTCGGGTCCACGACCGCCCCGTCGCCCGCTTGACCGGCCAGAGCCACTCCCCGAAATTTCGACTCGAGATCGTATTCCGTGAGCCGACCACCTCGCCGGACAACGACGGCGTTCTCACAGAAATTGCGCAGTTCCCGGATATTTCCTGGCCAAGCAAAGGCCTGCAACATCCGCAACGCCCCCGGCTCGATCGAAAGCAACGGGGTATCATTTTCCTTCGAAAAAAGCCCGATAAAATGGGCAAGGAGCAACGGAATATCTTCAGATCGCTCTCTCAGAGGAGGCGTAACGAGCCGGACCACGTTCAATCGGAAAAAAAGATCCTCACGAAATTTACCCTCCCGCACCATCTGCTCCAAGCTCCGGTTCGTCGCCGCCACCAGCCGCACATCCAAGCTAATTGGCTTAGATCCCCCGACCCGCTCCACCGCTTTAGTTTCCAGAAAACGCAGCAGCTTCACCTGCGTCGACGTCGAGATCTCTCCAATCTCATCAAGGAACAGCGTGCCACCCGTCGCCGACTCAAAGCGCCCGACCCTTCGCTCGGTGGCACCTGTAAATGAACCGCGTTCATGACCGAACAACTCACTTTCGAGCAGATTTTCCGAGAGAGCGGCGCAATGCACCGCGACAAACGGCGCGCGGGCACGCGGGCTCGACTGATGAATGGCCTGCGCAATCAATTCCTTTCCTGTACCCGACTCCCCTTCGATCAAGATCGTCGCCCGCGATGGCGCGACCAATCTCATCTTATCAATCACCGCCTGCAATTTCGCCGAGGTCCCAATGATTCCCTCAATCTTAAATTTCTCGTCCAGCCGCTCCTGCAACTGCTCAACTTGCACTTCCAGCGTTTTAGTTTTCAGCGCCCGCTGCATCAATACTTCCAGCCGCTCGATGTTCACCGGCTTCGTCAGAAAATCAGCGGCACCTCGCTTCATCGCCTCAACCGCGCTCTCAATGTTACCGTAAGCCGTCATCATCAGCACCACGGGCCGTTGCGGCAGCCCCAACGCCTTATCGATAATCTTAAGTCCAGATTTCCCCGGCATCCGCAAGTCAGTCAGCACAATATCGAAGGGCTGGTGCTCCAATAAATTGAACGCCTCATCGGCGTTGGCGGCAACCGACACATCATAAGTGTCGGCAAGCGCCTGCTGCAGCCCTTCACGGGTATGTTTCTCGTCGTCGACGATCAGCACGCTAGGCACCATGCGCTATCAATCACGGTCGAAAGCGCGGCGGTCAAGCCCGCCCTCCCCTCGTCTAACTCGCACCCAAGCCCCCCGCCGAAACGACTTCGCGCCGTTCACCGCCATCGCGCTCGTGGCGACCACCCGCCCGCGTTGGCTCTGGATCCCCGGGAAAACTACTTCGCCGGCGCCGTCACCCGCTCGAGCAGGGGCGCCAAACGGCTGAGGCGCACGTTCGGGTGCGGCGTCGAATCAAATAAAGCGAGAAACCGGTTTCGGCGCAAAGCAAGCGCCGCGCGTAGCGCTGCCTGCTGATTTGCGTCCAGTTTGTAATCCTTGGTCAGCATCTCCAGCATCGGCGAGACCGTGACCTGCCAATAAATCCAAGTCAGCGGCCGATCCTTGGCGCGCAGAATGTCTTCATCTGTGAGCGGGGTTACGTCGGTCAACCGTTTGGCGTCACGTTCCGCATTCTTTTTCTTATAAGCGCTGAACTTCCCACGCTGCTCGGGCGTGAGCAGCAAGGCAAATTCACGTTCAAATTCAGCGGTAATCTCTTCCATCTGACTCGAAAATGCCTCAATTTGCGGACGGAGTTTCTGGATCTCCGCGACCAATTTGGCCCGATCCAATTGCTGCTCATTTTTCTTCTCCGTGCCGGGCTTGGTTACGCGGGGGAACGCCTGGCGCAAGGCAGACGGCGCCGCTGGCACGGCTTGGCGCGGCTCCGTCCATATGCGGGCGCCAAAGCCAGCGAGGAAGACCAGCACCGTCAAAATTGCTACGAAAACCCGTTGCGTCATAGATCGAACGAATCCATCTCATCTGCAGCGGAAACCAGCTGTTGCCATTCGGCCAAGTTCCGGGCGTCCGCTTGGTCGAGGCTACGACTATTGATAAATAACACCGCACCGAGGCAAGCCGCCGCCGTCACCGCACTGAGCGCAAACTGACTGCTCAACGAAGGCAACTCGACGGCAACTCGCGCCGCCCGTAACACCCGCTCGTCAAAACCTGGTCGCAGCGTTGACTCGGCGACCGCATACAGTTGCCGCCACACGTGCGGCCGCGGGCCGTATGCAGACCGCATCACGCGATCCGCAAAACCGTGGCTGATCTGGGCGGCGGCGTGGGTGTGAAGCTCCCGCCAGGCTTTTTGTTCAATTTTCATGGTCCGGCTGATAATGTTCACGGAGATGCTCGCGGGCTCGATGAAGGCGAGCTTTCACCGCCGCTACGCTCGTCGAAAGCGTCTCTGCAATTTCCGCATGACTGCGCCCTTCCTGCACCAAAGCCAGCAAGGCGCGGTCTTGGGGGCGCAATTGATCCAACGCGTGCCGCAGCGCGTCTAACTCCTCCGTTCCCACGGCCCCTGCCGGTTCTGGAATATTTTCATGCTCCTCCCCAAAGGGCAGAAATATCCGGCGGAGCTTCTGACGCCGCAGCTGATCGATGCAGGTGTTGCGAGCAAGCCGGAAAAGCCAAGACTCGAATTGCTCGGGGGCCTGCAAACGATCGACCGCCCGGACCATCTTAATGAAGATCTGCTGAGACAGGTCTTCGACATAATCACTTCGACTAGTCATGGCGTACACAAAACCCGCCACGCGATGCTGATAACTGACAATGAGATCCCGCTGGGCGGCTTCGTCCCCTTTTTGTGCCCGGCGTACCAAATCGGCCAAGGCATTCGGTGAAGTAGATTCCATGCGTGCGCATTGCTGTGAACAGGAAGACGCCCAAAACGCCAGAAAGATTCGTAAAGTCCGCGACCCAACCTTGCCTTCGCCGCAACCTTCGCCTCGTCTGGGCGTCCCTTGCTCCCATGAAGACACCCGATCTCTTTCCCGCCAACCTCACAAGAGTCGCTTTTTTGGCACTCACATTCGCCTTGGCTGGCTGCAATTCGCACAACGGACCGCGCGATCTTATGCTCGAAGAAGCAACTAAACAGGTCGTCGATCGCCCCGTTGCGATGCGCGGCGAGGCCACGTTTATCGAGGGCAAGGTCGCCGCCCTTGCCACCGTCACCCGCGGGTTCGACCGCGGTGGGCGGGGCGACCGCGTCGGCAAGGGCGACCGCCCGGGCGAAGGAGTTTTCCAAGAAGGTCGGCGGCGGAAAGACGATGACGCCGGCGCGTTCACCGAGGTTTATAATATCGGCGGCTACGGGGATTCCGAAGAAGATCAAAAAGAAGCGATGCAGGACTATATCCGCCAAGCGCGCGCCCGTCGTGCGGCCGGCAGCCCGATGCCTCCGGTCACTCTCCGCGTGCTCTTCGAAAATCGGGGCACCGAAGCCGTCGAGCTCGAGGTCACCGAGGTCAACTCAGAACTGGGTAACTTTGCCGTGCGCCCTCCTAAGATCACCGTGGCCCCCGGCGGGAAAGGTCTTTTGGAGCCCATGGTTTCTCAGCTCGGGGTCACCAGCGATGAAATCCCCCTCAAAATCGGCATCCGCGTCGGCGGCAAGAAGGAGCAGCAAACGGTTCTCATCAAAAATATCCTCGCCGCCTCGCTCCGCAAGGAATTCGAACAGCTGCAGAAGTAACCGTCCGCGGTGCAGCCCGCCCCTTCAACCAACGAGCATTCGTACCCGCCGTTCTTTTCGTGGAAACTGCAGCGTCGCGATCGTGCCCACCCCCGCTTTGCTTTCAAGGCCAATTTGGCCGCCGTGCTCCCGCATGATCCGTTGGACGATCATCAACCCGAGCCCGTGGCCACCGTCCTTTGTCGTGTGATAAGGCTGAAACAGGCGGCCCAAGTCCTCTTGTTTGATACCGCTGCCACTATCCGCAAAAAGGAGAAAGACTGAATCGTCGTCTGCCCGCGCACGGATTTTCAAAGTCCCGCCCGGGCGCATCGACTCCATCGCGTTCTTGGTCAGATTGAAAAATACCTGCTTGATCTGATTACGATCCACGAGCACCGCCGGCAGCTGCGCGGTCTCCGCCTCCACGGTAATTCCGCGATCCGCCAGCTCCCGATGCTGAAAACTCAGGACCTCCTTTAGCACCTCCGTGATATCCGTCTCCGCCAAATCGGGTGGCCGCGGCCGAATCGCTTCCAGAAAATTCGAAATAATGCCATCGAGGCGGCCGACCTCCTCGCGACAAACCCGCGCCGATTCCGCCAGCGACTCCACTTCCTTTGTCGCCTTCAGCTTCTTCAATTTTCGCTCGATCAGCTGCAAGTGGATCGTCAGTGAGTTGAGCGGGTTCCCCAGCTCGTGCGCCACCCCCGCCGCGAGCAACCGGATCGAGGAGGTCCGTTCGCTCTCGATCCGCGCTTCGGTACTTTGGCGTTCTTTCGTCACATCCGACAAAATCACCGCAAATCGCCGCGCCGGTGAACCCGTCGCCGCCCGAAACGGGACCATGTACAACCGCACGGTCCGAGGCTCAGGATAAGTCAGCTCAAACTCTCGCGCGACCACGGTGGCCGCGTTACCTGATTCGTCGTCGAGGGCGCCCCCTAGCGAATTCCGCAAGCCCGGCACCAAGCGCCAGAGCGTCTGCCCGGCCCATTCTTCCTCGCCCCAGCCAACCAGCCGGTGCGCCGCGGCATTAGCATACTCGATCGCCCCATCGTCTCCCACCAAGAGAATACCTTCTTGCAACGTATTAAAAATCTCCTCGAAGACACCGCGCTCCCGGGCCAGCCGTTGCACAAGGTTGGCGAGATTAACCGAGTCGAGCGTCTCCAATCGACCCAGCACGCGATCAAGCGAAGAATGTTTTTTCACGGCCATCGTCCAAGTGAAGTTAGGAGCACGGTCAATCCTGAGTGGTGAGTAAATTCATCTGCCCCGGATCCACTCGCATCGCGAGAAGTTTGCGCAAAAAGGAATCACGATGCTCCCGGCACCGCCCCAATCGCAACACCGCCTGCCGGTGGTCGTCCGTGCCATAGCCTTTATTCTGCGCAAAACCATACCCGGGAAATTGCCGATCCAACGCCACCATCAAGCGATCCCGCGTGACCTTGGCAATAATTGACGCCATCGCAATGCACAGGGAGCGGGCATCGCCCTCCACGAAAGCTGCGTGCGGATAGGGAAACCCGCGCAAGGCCAAACCATCCACCAGCACCCGCGCCGAAACGCTCGGAGTAAAAGCCACCCGCTCCTCCACACTCGAAAAAAGATCAGGCTCACTCTGCGCCGGCGCAAAAGCCTCCGGAGGATAAATCCCCGCCAACGCCCGTCTCATCGCCAACTTCGTCGCTCCCAAAATGTTAACCTGCTCGATTTCCTCGACCGAGGCGGAACCGTGGCTCGCGTGAATTTTCCCCTCAACCGCCAGCTGCTCGAACTCCTGCCACAGCTCTTCGCGTTCGGTCGCGCTAATCAACTTGGAATCATTAACACGACCGCTTTTGGCCAAGGCCCAGCGACCTTCGAGAAACTCACGATTAACCAAGACCGCCGCCGCCACCACCGGACCTGCAAAGGCGCCGCGGCCGACTTCGTCAACCCCGATGAGGCTGGTAAACCCGTTGATTTGCTTGAGATCGAAGCCGCGCAAGTGGCGGCGTTTCATCCGCCGATGAGAAAGTAACGGCGCGCGCGGTGCAAGCGTGGGCCTACGCACACCTCACGCCGCCCGGGGGTCCCCGGCCGATGATCTCCCGAAGCAAGCCTGCGCGCCGCCAGCGCGGCAGTCGGCAAATCCCTTCAAGCACAACCGGTCCGAGCAGCCGGTCGGACTTGGAAAAAAAAGGCCTCTGGAAGCGATTATTTGCGAGTTAGAGTTAATAAAAAGTCGAATATTGAGCCACAAAACGCCTGCAAACGGCTAAGTCCGACCGACGCCTAGTCGGTCGCATCGCCCCGCTAAAAACCCGTGGAGCCGCCAGCAACCACCACCTACCAAGCCATTTTTTCTCCTGGCTCCTTCAGCGGTAACTCGTCGAGTTTACCCGCCGTTGAGACCACCTCGTAGGCCGTGCGAAAATGCAACTTGGCAAAATCGCCCAAAGAGCGAGCGCCAAACTTTTGAATCATCTCAGTCGCCTGAACCTTCACCAGCGGCCCCGCTCCCTTCTGAAGCTTGGCCCCGAATTTTAGCGAAAGCAGATGCATCTGCCGGACAAACTCCGCCCGCGCGACGACGGACGCCGCGGCCACCACCGGATCCTCTTCCGCTTTCGTGCGCATTTTCAGGTCAAAATCCTTCACCCCTTTTCTCGCGAGTTCGCGTTGCACGAGAGGTTGCTCGGTAAACTGATCGAGCAAGCCCCACGGCACACGTTTCTCCGCGAGCGCAAGTTCCAGGGCGGTCGCGTGCTGCCACGCCAGCAAGCGATTCAGGTTAGCGCCGGGCCGCCCCATCAATTCGTTGTATTTCGGCATTCCGCAAAAACAGGTGCGCACCACCACCCCAGAGGTGCTCCGGATAATATGATCCAACTTCAGGATCTGCGGTTCGGAAATCTTCTTTGAATCCTTCACCCCTGCGGCCACCCATCCTTCGATCGCCGCTTGGTGGGCGATCACGGTGGCAGCAATCACGGGTCCGAAAAAATCACCTTTGCCGCTCTCATCCAGCCCAGCGTGCGCCTCAAACCAATCAGGGTGCAGCACTTCGTCGTAGCCCAGCTTGGCCGCGCCCGTCACCTCGGGCTCGATCACATCACGTACAAAATCCTCCGTCCCCTTCCCCGCCACGACCACCTTGCCGCTGGTGTAAGCGGATACGTTCACCTTGAGATGGTCGGCCTTGAATGCGAACCGCGTATAACCGACCTCAAACGGCGTCCACCCTCGCTCCACGCAGATAGCTCGCAGCTTCTCCATCTGCGCCTCGTCCAGCTTGACGGTATACACGGCAAGTTTCTTCGGCCCTTCCGGTTCATCAGGGAAAAGTTTCGGCATCTCCCCTATTCGCCACAGAAACCGCCCAAAGCACAAAAAGAATCTGCTTCGCTGTTCGGGTGTTTTGCCGCTTCAGTCACTTTTGTGGCTAAACACCTGACCGAACGTCGCGAAGAATTCCAGCGCGCCCTGCGCTCATGGTATCACCAGCACGCGCGGAAACTACCGTGGCGCGAATCGCCCTCCCTCTACAAAACCGTCGTCAGCGAATTCATGCTGCAGCAAACTCAGGTTAAAACGGTCTTGCCCTACTTTGCGCGCTGGCTCGCCGCCCTGCCGGACTTCGCCACATTAGCCGCCGCGCCCGAAGCCACCGTCCTAAAACTCTGGGAGGGGCTCGGCTATTATTCGCGCGTTCGCAACCTCCACCGCCTCGCTCGGGAAATTGCGGCCCGCGCCGCTCCGCCAACAACTTCGCGCGAATGGCAAGAACTTCCCGGGGTCGGTCCTTATACCGCCGCCGCTATCACCAGCATCAGTTTCGCCGCGCCCGCCGCCTGCGTTGATGGCAATGTCGTCCGCATCCTCGCTCGCCTGACGGCCGATGCGACCGCCTATCGCGACGCCGCCACCGCCGCCAAGGCCTTCGCGCCTTTGGCGCACGCGCTCCTCCCACCCCAAGGTTCCGGCGATCATAATCAGGCCATGATGGAGCTGGGCGCCACCGTCTGTTTTCGCCATAATCCGCTGTGCCTCACCTGTCCGGTCCGGCCGTTCTGCCGGGCCCAGACGAGCGGGCAGCCCGAAGATTTCCCGCAACTCGCCGCCCGCGCGATGGAGCGGCGCAGAGTTACCCGCCTGTGGTGCGCACGCCCGGACGCCCTCCTTTGCCATCGCACGCCCGCGAGCGCCAGGCGCCTCGCTAATCTTCACGAGCTCCCGTCCACCGATCAAATCGGCCTGGCGGAGGAGAAAAGCCAACGGGGCCCGTTGCTTGCCCAAAAGCGCCGCGGTATCACCCGTTTTCAAATTACCGAATCGATTCACCATCTTCCCGTCTCGGCTCTGCCCCGAAAGCTGCCGCCCGACCTCTTCTGGGTCGAGTGGGACCAACTCGCAGTCATCACTTTCTCCGGTCCCCACCGGCGCTGGGTCGAAGAATTACTTGTGAAACATGGGTGCCTGAAAGAAGGCCTGCCCCCCCCTGCCCAACAGCGCGGGGTCGAATAATTTTTTAGCAAAACGCCCCACCGCCACCGATTGGCACGGCCCTGCAACCCGAGGACCCATCGCCCCTCATTCGGTTCAAACCAAGGTGCCACCGGCTGCAGCTTGCCAGCTCCCCGATAGGCCCACAACGCCTCAACCCGCGCTTTCCCCGACAACATACGCAGCCGCCATCGCCGCTGCCGCGACGCCACGTTAGGCCAACAACGCCTCTATCCGCGCTTTCGACAGGCGCACATCTTCCAGCGCCACCCGCGGGCTCAGTTCAAGCGTCAGTAAATGTTCCGGCCGCCAGAAACTACTCACCATCTTAAAATCAATCTGCCCAGAACCCACCGGCTGATGGTCTTGCCCTTTCTTGTTCACGTCGTGCAGATGCCAACCGATCGTCCGGCTCGACATCTTCTGAAGGTGCTCACGGTGTTTCAGCAAACCCATGCCCTCCTTGATGTCGGCGTGCCCCGTATCGTGCCAATAGCCCACCGGGGCACTCAGGGGAAAGTCCTTCAAAAAATCCGCGTAATCACCATCGAGAGGCAACTCCTCAAACCTCTCCCGATTCTCCAACCCGAGCGTAACACCCTTCGCTTGCGCGTACTCCAAAATCTCGCTGATACTCGCCTTCACCTGCGCCCAGAAGGGCGGCATTCGACGACGCATCCGCACCAAGCATTTCTCGAGTAGGGTCTGGTAAGCTTTATCCTCGCCCGTGCGCCCCGCATCCGCGTGCGCATCGAGATACTTCTCAATCTTTCGCGCAGGATTGAACCAAAAAAATTGCACGCTGCCAAGATGGCAGACCACGGTGCGCGCCTTCACTTGGGCCGCAAAATCAATTGTCCGCTTGGTATGCCGCAACCATTGATCGTGCTCACGATGCTCGCGGTCCGAGGGCTCGAAAAGATTCGGAGCGGCCTTGGTCACACCCGTGGGCAACGGGCAGAAATTGTGCGTGGAACTGATTTTAACCACCCCCTCACTCACCGCTCGAATCACGCCCGGCACCAATGTAATCCGAATGCCGTGGCTCAACTCAACATATTCAAACCCGAGTGAAGCCATCTCCGTGAGCATCGCGTAGCCATCCTGGTGACGGTTCGAGCACCAACAGGTAGAAAGAGCAAGGATAGGCTTCAAAAGTGGAACAGTGTTTAACAACCCCAGCACCCGCTCGCTTGGACGATGAAACAACCTTGGTAAACAAAAAACCGCGCCCCGCAGATGCGGCAGCGCGGTAAGTAGAAAATTCCTTTTCCCACGCCGAGTTACTCAGCGTAGCGACGGCGCAGCATCTGGGTGAACGCCTGCACCTTGTTCTTACGACGGCGCTTCTCACATGGCTTCTCGTAATAACGCTTGGCGCGGGTGCCTTTGATGATGTTCTCGCGGTCGAGCTTCTTCTTCATGCGCCGCAGCGCACGGTCGATAGGCTCGTTCTTGCGGATCTTGATTTCGATGGACATGTGGGCTGGTCGTATTCGGACGAGTGGTGAAAGTGAAAGCCCGCTAATAGGCCAAGCCCTCTCGTCGCCGTCAACGGCATTTTTGCTGAATTATTCGAACCTCCGAATCGGGGCCGCCCGCCCCACCTTAAGGGACGTACCGCCGCCACCGAATTTCGCGCCCCACCGGTTTCCTGCCTTGCGCGCTCCACCCGAGCGGCTTGTTTGAATCCCACGTGCCGGCCCTCGATAAAAACTTCGTCCATCTTCACGTTCATACTGACTACAGCCTGCTCGATGGTTGCTGCCGAATAGATCGGCTTATGGACCGCGCCGTCGAACTCGGGATGAGCGCCATGGCCTTGACCGACCACGGAAACCTTTATGGCGCGATTGAGTTTTACCAACAAGCCAAAGCCAAGGGTGTTAAGCCGCTGATTGGGTGCGAGCTTTACCTCGTCGAAACCTCCCGGCTCGAAAAGCACGGTCGCTCGGACGAGGACGGGAAATCGATGTTCCACCTGGGGTTACTCGCAAAAAACCTCACCGGGTACCAGAATCTCCTCAAACTTGTTTCCGACGCTCACCTGCGGGGATTTTACTACAAACCCCGGACCGATCTCGAGACCCTCGCGAAATTTGCCAACGGCCTCATCGGCTTCTCCGGCTGTCTCGCCTCCCTCGTGCCCCAACATCTGCTCCACGATCGCTACGAACAAGCGCGCCTCGCCTGCGGCCGGTTCGTGGAAATCTTCGGCCGCGAAAATTACTTCGTCGAAATCCAAGATCACGGCATCCCCGAGCAAATTAAAATCATCCCAGGTCTCCTCAAACTCGCCGAGGAATTTAACCTTAAGGTAATTTGCTCAAACGACGTCCATTACGTCCGCCATGCCGACGCCGGCCCCCACGACGCGATGCTGTGCATTCAGACCGGGGCCAAGATAGAAGAGGAGAAACGCATGCGTTTCTCCGGCCAAGAGTTCTACCTCAAGTCGCGTGAACAAATGGAGAAACTGTTCGCCGAGGTCCCCGAGTCCGTCACCAATACCCAGCTCGTCGCGGAGATGTGCGATCTCACCATCCCTTTTCCTAAGGGCAGCGAGCGCTACCCGAAATACCCCTTGCCGCCCGAAGTCACCAGCGACCGCGCTGGCTACCTCAAGGACCTCTGCATCGCAGGTCTCAAAAAACGCTACGGGCTCGATTACTCGGCACCGGCCAACTTTTCCGACCCCATTCAGGCCAAAGTGCTCACCGACCGCGTTGATTACGAGCTCAGCATCATCGGCAAGACCGGCTTCATCGACTACTTCCTCGTCGTCTGGGATTTCATCGATTGGGCGCGCCAACACGGCGTCCCCGTCGGGCCCGGCCGCGGCTCGGGCGCTGGCTGCATCGTCGCCTACCTGCTCGGCATCACCAACCTCGACCCGCTCCGCTTCAAGCTGCTCTTTGAACGTTTCCTCAATCCAGAGCGCGTCTCGCCTCCCGACTTCGATATCGATTTCTGCATGCGCCGCCGTGGAGAGGTCATCGATTACGTCCGCAAGAAATACGGGAATGACTGCGTCGCCAATATTATCACCTACGGCACCCTCGGAGCCAAAATGGTTATCCGCGATGTTTCCCGCGTCCATAATCTTCCCTTCGCCGACGCCGACCGTCTCGCAAAGATGATTCCCGACGAGCTTAACATGACCCTCGAATCCGCTCGCGAGAAGTCCGCCGAGCTCCGCGACGAGGTTTCGCGCAATCCGATCGCCAAACGAATCTTTGACCAAGCCCTCGTCCTCGAGGGTATGGTGCGCAACACCGGCAAGCACGCCGCCGGCATCATCATCACCGATCGCCCCCTCGAAGAATTTGTCCCCCTCACGTCCCAGGAGGGCGACGTCACCGTGCAGTTCGATATGAATGCCGTCGGCAAACTCGGCCTGCTCAAGATGGATTTTCTCGGGCTAAAAACCCTCACGGTCATCGCCGATGCCGTCGACCATGTCCGCCGCACCTCCGATCCTCATTTCGATATCGAGACGATTTCCCTCACCGACGCCAAAACGTTTGCCTTGCTCAATTCCGGCCGGACCACCGGCGTCTTTCAATTGGAGTCCGGCGGCATGCAAAACCTCTGCCGACAAATCGGACTATCCTCCATCGACGAGATTGTCGCCCTGATCGCCCTCTATCGGCCAGGCCCGATGGAGTGGATTCCAGATTACGTGCGCGGGAAAAAAGATCCGAGCACGGTGAAGTTTCCCCACAAGCTGCTTGAGGAGGTCTGCCGCGAAACCTACGGCATCATGGTTTATCAAGAGCAGGTGATGGAGGCCGCTAAAATCATCGCCGGCTACACGCTGGGCGGAGCGGATATGCTCCGCCGCGCCATGGGTAAAAAAGACGAAAAAGCGATGGCGGCCGAACGGGTTAAATTCGTCGAGGGCGCGAAGACCGTCAATCACATCGAGCCTAAAATCGCCGACTCAATCTTTGACATTCTCAATAAATTCGCGGGCTACGGATTTAATAAATCACACTCGGCCGCCTATGCGATTCTCAGCTATCAAACCGGATTTCTAAAAGCCAACTACCCGGTTCAATTCATGGCCGCCATGCTCAGCGCCGAGCTCGGCAACGCTGAAAAAGTCTCCCACTTCGTGGCCGAGTGCGAGGCGATGGGACTGAAAGTTCTCGGGCCCGACGTCAATGAGAGCCGCGAGATGTTCACCCCGGTTTTCCGCCGGGCCGCCCCCCGGCTTCCGGAACAGAAAAGCTCGGGAAGCGCCGGCGCGGCCCAGACCGGGGCGACGGCGCCGCCCCCCGCGTTCGCCGATTCTGCCGTCGGCGACGCCGCCATTCGCTTTGGACTCGCCGGCGTCAAGGGGGTCGGAGAACTCGCCGCCCAGCAGATCATCGCAGAACGGGAGAAGGCTGGGCCCTACCTCGACTTCGCAGATTTTGCGAAACGCATCGACGGCCGCGCCATTAATAAACGCGTCCTCGAGCATCTCGTGAAAACAGGCGCCTTCGACTTCAGCGGCGCCGCCCGCAAACCGCTTTTCGATGGGATTGATACCGCCCTCGCCGGCGCGGTCTCCGCCGCCCGCGACAAAGCCGCCGGCCAGCACAGCTTTCTCGACATGCTCGCCGAACCCGCGTCCGCCGCCCTCCCGGTGGTCGCCCCTGCGGCCGACCTCAAAGCCCCGGGCGCCACCGCGGACTTCCCCTCGCACGAGAGACTCGCTTTCGAAAAAGAGCTCCTCGGTTTCTACGTTTCCGGCCACCCGATGAACGCGTATGGTGGCCTCACCGAGGCGATCGATTCCTTCCCCGTCGAAACCCTGCTCCAGCAACCCGATCGCGCCGAGTTCCGCCTCGGCGGTATCATTAGCAACATCGCGAAACGACTCTCCAAAAAAGATAACCGGCCGTGGGCCTCTTTCACGCTCGCCACCAAAGATGCCGCCATCGCGTTGAATATGTTCGCGGACGCCTACGCTAACTACGGGCAAAATCTCGCCGAGAACGCGGTGGTTCTGGTTCAAGGTAATATTCTCGTCGGCACGGAGGGTCCCCGGATTAATATCAAGGAGACCTACCCGCTCGATACGCAAGTGGCCGGCCTCATCAAGAAAGTGACGTGGCTCCTGCACCCCAACCATCGTGAGGTCCCCCTTTTTCTCGAAGAGCTCCGCGCCACCCTCAACCGGCAAGTCGGTGACACCCGGATAGAATTTGCATTCATTTTTGAAGGCCGCGTCGCCCCGATTGCCGAAGCGAGCAACGCGCTTTCGTGGAAGCTGAACGCCGCCAGTTTCCAAGCTCTGCGCCAGCACTCCGCTGTCGCCGGCGTGCTTATTGAGACCAAGCGACTCGAGTTAAAAGACGATCGGCGCTGGAAAAAACGCGAGTAGCCCGCACCGCGCGCGGGCGATTTTCAGGTGGCTCGCCCCTCGGCGCCACCGCCCACCGGCATGAAGCAGACCACTCGCTGGTTCAACCCGGCAACCCAGTTACCGCAGCCAAGTTACCGGAACCAACGGGCTACTGAGTAAGCGCCAACTTAGTCGCACGGAAATCCGGATGGAGCCGGAGGGCTGCCGCGTAAGCTTGCGCGGCCCCGATTTGATCGCCCTTTTTTTCGAGCAGGTTCCCCAAGCGATGCTGCACGCAGGCCAACGTGGGCGCGTTCTCGCCCTCGGGCGGTGCTAGTTCTAAACACCGCTGGAGTGCGCGCAGGCCGCGCTCGATCTGCCGACCACTCAAAGCGGAGCAGCGACCGATTTGATAGAGCGCCATAAAATCCTTCGGGTTATCTTTCAGAATAATTTCAAATTCTGAAAATGCCTGATCGAACTTCTCTTCGCCGAGATCTAAAGTCGCCCGCGCGATGCGCCCGCTCATGTCATCGAGCCGAGCAATCTCATCGGCTTGAGCGCGGGCTTTTTCCAAACCGCCGCCCGCAAGACGCGGCGCCAAATAATAAAACCCAAACAAGCTCCAGCGGTAGGCGACGTTGCGAGGTTGGTGGACGACCGCCCGCTGATAAGCGGCGCGACATTTGCGCGCCCAGCTCAATTTCATCACGAGATTCGCCTGCTGCGCCGCCAAGCCATAAGCATCACCCAACGCGTTTTGAATGCGCGCATCGTCCGGCGCGATCGCCACCGCACGCTCAAGATGGCCCAAGGCCTTTGGCCCCTCGTCAAACCATAACGCCAGCCGGCCAAGATAAAATTCGATTTCCGCATCGGGCCCCTTTTCTAGCGAAATTTGATGAAACAACGACCGCGCCTCGGAATAGCGGCGCGCATGGTAACAATCCAGGGCCCGCACCAGTTCGGCCGATGCCCGCGCACTTGAACCCACGGCCACGGTGCTAAAAACCAGCAGCAGCCAACGACGCCGAAAACGTTCCGTCATGGCAGAAGAGCTATCGCCACCCATAAATTCTGACCGCCACTGGAAAATCCGCCGCCGTCACTCGTTAAGTCCGGACCAGTGCGGCCGTCATGATACGTTTCCTTAGCTGGCGAAGCCTCGCCGGCCCGCGCGCTGTGACCCGTAGTTTTAAATTCTTTTTTCAAAGGTCCCCGATCACGCCACCGCTCGTGGCGGTTCGCAACCGGCCCACGTCACAATTGGGAAAAAAGAAGGCCGCCCAAACCCCTTTGAGCGGCCTTCCCCTGACTAACCCTAAGAAGGACTGCCAGAACCCCTTCAAACAGCCCTTCACTAACTAACCTAACACACGAACAACCGTTTTTAGAAACACGGCCCTAACCACTGAGCTCAATTCGATTCGAAGCGTTCAACCCTCATTTCACGGGTCTGTCACAATCGTCACCAAAACGCAGATTTGAATGAGAATTTATCGGTGGAATCGACGCCAATTCTAGCTCGATCACAAGCGAGCCACCACTTCTTTCGCCAACTGCTGAAACGCCTCCGCGCCGGTAGAAGCGTGATCATAGAGCGCGATCGGCTGGGCCGCCATCGGGGCCTCACTGATGGCGATATTTTCTGGGATTACCGTGGAGAAGAAGTGCAATTTTTTGAACAGTTTTTCACCAGGGAGCCGGGCCATCGTCTCTTGGTGAAAATTCACATGCCGCCGCACTCGCGTGAAAACAACGCCGAGACATTTTATTTTGAACTCTAATTCCGATTTTAAATAATCCAGACGGTCAAGGAGCAGGCCCAGCCCAATCGAAGAAAGGTAGTCCGGCTGCATCGGCACGATAAAGAAGTCGCTCGCATAAAGCGCATTTTGCGTCGCGGTCTGCAAATTCGGCGGGCAATCGCACAGGATGATATCGTAGTTATCGCTCACTTTTCCCAGCTTGCGCTCAAGGATCCGCTCGCGACCGGGACGCGCCGCCATATCGAGATCGAGAAAGGTCAACTGCAGGTGACTGGGAATGAGGTCGAGCCCAGGAATTTCGGGGACCACATCGTGGATAATACAGTCTTTTAAGTTATGACCTTCGCCATTTTTCTTCCGTTTGTGATCTTCACCCAAGTCAAAGACATCGGCCATCGTGCCGTGCTCGCTGGCCCAAGCACTCCAGCTTTTTTCAGACATGAGTGAAAGCGACGCATTCGTCTGCGGATCGAGATCGACGAGCAGAACGCGTTTACCGTGCTCTCGAGCAAGATATGCGGCGAGATTGACGGCGACAGTCGTTTTACCGACGCCGCCCTTCATATTTAGGAGCGAGATAACAATGCATTTAGCCATGGGACTACGGGGGAAATAACGTTGGAGCGCTGGACCGGGCATTAAACTAAAGCGGGAATGAGCCGACACAATAGCGAAACGCCCGCAGCTGCATAGGGCGGCATCGGTCCAGCTTTGTCTTCAAATTGAAAATGCGATCGAAGTAAGCGACCGGCGCAAGGCACGCAGATTTCAGAAGGCAGGTTGACTCGAGGCGGCACGGTGGAGGCGAGCGACCGGTGCACTCGTGCCGCCGCCCAAACCGTCCTCGCTCACTATCTGGACCAGCCTGCCTGCCGCGCCGGTAATCGTCTTTAACCAACTCGCCGCCGGTTACGATTCTCTCATCGAACCCCGCGCGAACGTCGAAGTCGCCTACACCGTGGAGCGGTTGACCGAAAAAATCGCATCGCGCGCATCACGCGTGCAACGCGCCGTCTGGGCGAGCAGAACGCCCAACGGCGAAAACGATACGTGGATCGCCGCCTTCGCCCTCGCGTTCGACGAGCCCCTGGCCACCCGCGACACCGAATTCGATCACGTTGTCGCAGCTGGGCCGCCGCTTCGATTGATTCGCTGCTGAGGTCTGTCCGCGCGGGCCTCCGAGCTGAATTTTCGAGCCAGGCAGGCGAGCCGGCCCGCGCCGCCCTTTGCCGAATCGATTCGGTCCAGCCCACATTTACGAGGGAACCGTCGGCGCCAATTAGCAGGGCTGGCGCTTGTCCGAGGCCGAAGGCTTTTTCTCTAGCAGCCGGTCGGACTTCGACGCATGAAGGCGTTGATCGATGAATAGTTGACCTCCCGGGAATTTTTTTTGGGGGAGTAATCGATGTCCGTTGGCCTTCATTTTCCAAGTCCGAAAGGCTGCCAGAACAGGGGTCGCGCGGTCGCGCGGTCAGTGGTCAGTGGTCAGTGGCGCCAGCAGTAACGCAGGATATAGGCATTTCATCAGTTTGGTTTCTTCGCTTTGGGTGCGGCGGCAGCCGGCGCCTCCATCGTGGCGCGGAAGTCGTGGGAGATTTGTTCGGCTTTAGCGCGGGCGGCGGCGTCGTAGTTCCAGAACTCCTGCACCACGGCTTCGATCTCAGGATAGTCGCTGCCGTCGTCGCCGATGGCGTGGCGGCGTGCGGTGAGTTGCTTTTTCAAATCCGTGACAACGCTCGCGTAGGTCGGGGCGTCATAGACGTTCACCAACTCCTGCGGGTCTTTCTTTAAATCGTAGAGCTCCCAGCCGGGCGGGGTGCGGGGCGTTTTGTCATCGCGGCCGAGGCCATAGTAAAAGATGAGTTTGTAGTCCTTGGTGCGGAGCCCGAGATGACCGGGGTTGTCGTGATGGGCCAGGTGCATCCAGTAGCGGTAATAGGCGGCCTTTTTCCAATCGGCCGGTTCGCGGCCCGTCTCGCAGATGGTTTTGAAACTGCGGCCTTGCATGGCGCGCGCTCGCCGCGACAATCGACGGCGGCAGCATCACCGCGGTGCTGCGCAACGGGGGCGTAGGCGAGGTGAAACGCCAGCGCCCCTATTTGATCTTTCACCAAGCGTATGACCGCAACGCGCAGTCGGCGCTGCGCTGGGGTGATCTCAAGTTGGTGAAGACCTGGAAGACGGGGAAACTTGAGTTGTTTGATCTCTCGAAAGATCTCAGCGAAGCGAACGACCTCTCCGCGAAAATGCCGGAGAAGACCAAGGAACTGGATCAAACGCTCACGGCGTTTCTCGCTCAGGTGAAGGCGATGACGGTGCAGACGAAAGTCGGGAAGGACGAGTGAGTGGCCCTATGGCCTTTCGCTGCAGGACGTGATTTCGACCGTGATTCGGTGTGGACGTGCTGCGTCGCTGATGACAGCGAGCGTTGAAAACCCGCGAGCGCCTCGGCGTCGATCGCTTTCAAACTGCGCAGCGACTCCCGTTGGCGGGGAGAACTGAGAGGCCTCATTTAGGAACGGATCCCATGCGGATATTGCCTAGTCCCTGGACCGAGGAGGATTTTCACGCAACCAGGCGCGATAGGCTGAATCGTAGGGGCCCGAGCCGATGTCGGCGGGCAGCACGTCGCGGTGGGCTGGCGCATCGGGCGCGAAAACCGTGCGGATCGCATCGAGGTAGCCAAAGCCGGTTTCCCGCGTCGGAAAAATGTAGTGGCCCTCCCCGAATTCGTTCCAGTTGTCGAGCAGCACGAGGCGGTTTTCCAAGCCTTGGCCCGGGCGCTCGTCGAGGAGGGCCTTCGCATTTTGCG
>CAMDOF010000042.1 GCA_945903465.1 Opitutus sp. GAS368 | reverse complement strand
GGTGGGGGAGCGAAGCACGCCTTCGTGGCCACCATCGGCGACAGGAGTGTCGCCGGTCCGTCGGATGGGCGACACTCTTGTCGCCCCTGCTGCATGGGAGCCTCCCCACCAAAACAAGTTTTGGCCCCGACGGGAAGAAACAGCTTTCTTTTCCCACCAAAGACTTGCATAAGCTGTTTCTTGGGAGCCCACCCACCAAAACAAGTTTTGGCCCCGACGGAAAGAAACAGATTAATTTTCCCGCCAACGACTTACAGAAGCTGGTTCTTAGCAAGGAGCGCACCGCCGAGAACGGAGTAAAACGTGTTTGATTTCATGATGCTATGTGCTGGGGCGATGCGGTCCGGTGCCGAGCGGAGAGGGTGGGTGGTGGGGGAGCGAAGCACGCCTTCGTGGCCACCATCGGCGACAGGAGTGTCGCCGGTCCGTCGGATGGGCGACACTCTTGTCGCCCCTGCTGCATGAGAGCCACCCCACCAAAACAAGTTTTGGCCCCGACTGGAAGAAACAGATTTATTTTCCCACCAACGACTTGCAGTGGCTGTTTCTTGGGAGGTGCATGGGCTTGAATTGTGATTTACCCCATACGAGGTGCGGAGAAACCGATTTTCACCAGTGACCGCGGAACCTTCTGGTACTTTTTTCTAAACTGATTTTAGAGATTTTCTCTTGCGATTCCCCTGCCGCGGCTCTCCGAAAAAGAGCGCGACCACCCGGCCTGATACCCCATCAGACGGGTGTTCAAAATTCGCGCAAGAACAGTTCGCGAGGAAGGCACCTGGCGGGCCGCCGGGAGAGCCGTGGCGAAGCTCGTTTTAAGAAGCGTAGGCGCCGTAGGGCTGGGTGCACTACAGTGCTAAATCGCCTGCTGCACGCCGTAAACGCTCCGGCCGGCGGCCCGTTCGTCACGTCATTCGTGCTGAAAGGTTTTTGGCTTCGCGTCCCCGAGGGTTCCGCATATCCGCCGCCGCCTTGCCCACGCGCCAACCCGCCCTGGCAGGGTTGGCGCGCGCCACCCGCGGTCGGCGAAAGTCACTCACGCCACGTTAGAACGAGCCTTTGAGCCCAAGTGTGAGGAGGACGCCCGTGTTCGTATCCGACGTGCGGCGCGCGTAGACTGGCGTGTTGACGCCAAAACGTTCCACCTTGTCCGACACCGCAAAAACATTTTGCGCGTTGGCAAAAACGGAGATGCCCGCTTTCACGCGATACTCCGTATTCAGATCCATAATCGTCCGCGGAATGGTGTAAACACCGCCATTGGGATCAAGCGCGGGCACCACCGAGTCGAGTCGTTGGCCGCGGTGATTCCAGCGCGCGACTATTTTGAAGCGTTTCTGGTTGTAGGTGGCGCCCCAGCTCAAGGTGCCGCGGACGAAGCCACCGAAGTCGGAGCGCTGGCTGCCGTAGAGTTTGAGCTTGGTGCCGTTGAGGAAGACTTGGAATGGCCGCCCCCAGGTGCCGAGGACCTGCAATGAGTGTTGAGCATTGAATTCGACCCCGTCGACGCGGGCGTTGCCACCGTTTGTCGTGCTGTTGATTTCCCAGCCGAGGTACTGTGGCTCAAGATCGAAGTTTTGGAGATCCTGGGCCGTGGCGATGATCGTTGAGGTGCCGAAGAAGTCTCGGATCGTCTTGCGAAATAGGCCCGCGCTGAAGAGCCCGCCTTGCGGCGTGTAGTACTCCAGAGAGAGGTCGTAGTTTTTCGCCGACCAGGGTTTCAGCTCGGGGTTGCGCACGCTGATCCGTCCGTCGAGCGCGTTGGGATCGTTGTTGATATCGAGTTCCGTGATCGAGGTGTTGGGGATTACGTTCGTGAAGTCTGGCCGGCCATAGGTCGCGGCAAACGAGGCGCGGGCGATGAGATTCGCACTATAATTGTAGGTGAGATGCAGGCTGGGATAATTGCCGGCGTAGAGCCGGTTGGCGTGGAAGCCCCGTTCCTTGCGCGTGAGGGCGAGTTCCTGCAGCGAACCGACGGCCCCGGCCTCCGCCTTCCGGATGCGTGCACCCGCGGCGGTGCGGGGAAAAGTCCCGTCGGCGTTCCGCACCCACACCGCAGTGGGATCAAAGATCGGTCCCAGCCCGTCCACCGAGGTCTGCTCCCGGCGCACGCCCCCGAGGATCGTGAATTGCTGGAACGGCCGGAACTCCATCATGGCATAGTAGGCCGACACCCGTTCGCGTACATATTCAGAATTGGTGATCTTGAACTGCTCGGTGGCGACAACTTGCGCCGGCGTCTGGGTGAAGAGCGTCGGATTCGCCTGCCACGCGGACCACGCTTTCACCACCGACGGCCACTGCATATTCTGAAAACGCGAGTCCGCCCGGGTCCGGTAGGCGGAGTGGGCCATGAACGAGACATCCGCCGGTCCCGTATACGTCCAGATGGGATTGTAGCGCCGGATGTCTCTTTCTTGGGTGCGAGTTAGGGAGCCGACCTGCACGGAGGCCGGAAAGGGGAGAAACCGCAGCTGCCGCCGGACGTCCAGCTTTTCGCTTTCAAGTGTGTCCGTGAAATCCCGATACGTGCTCTGCGCGGTGGCCAGACGGTAATTCTTTAGGTCGAACATGCTCACTTCGCGGTCGTTGTTATCGAAGAGCCGGATCGTCCCCGGCGCGACGTCGCCCATGGCGGAGAACTCCACCCGCATCGGCACCGCATAGCTAAAGGCCATGCCGCGGAAACGGGGTGGTTGGGCGTTGCTGTCCCGCACCGCCCCGATCGAGATGGAGTAGTCGAGGCCGGCCTCAATGCGCCAGGCGCCGTTGTCGAATCGGTAGCGTAGGTTACCCGCCCGCGTCCGGCCCGGCTGCTGGAAATCGGCCCCGCCCATGAGGGTCATGCTGCCGCGCCCGGTCGCACCCCTTGTGAAATCGGGTCCAAAGGTGAGCGGTTGGCCACCCACGATCGTTGGCGTCGCGTTGGCCCCGACGTTGATCGCCGTTTCTACCGGCGAACGTTCGTTGAGAAACGCACTCGTCTGAAAACCAGCCGAGAGCACTGAATAGGTCGCGACGCGCCAGTCCGCCTTCACCGCGAGCGATCGGCGATAGGCGAGGCGCGGACCCTCAAGAAAGCGGATCGCCTGCAGATAGGGGTTCGCATTCGTGGACCCCGCGATCCCCGTGCCGTACGTCTTCGTGTTCAGCGCCTGATCGGTGTGGCGATCAATGCTTTGGCCGGTCACAACGATCCCGAAATCGCGATTTACCGGCAGCGTATAGTCAAACGTGACGCCCGGTTTTATTTTGTAGACCGGCGCGTCGTTCACAAACGGCTCCCTTTTTAAGCTGAGGTTCTGGCTGCTGCCAGTGAGGCTCAGGCTGTAGTTGAACTGCGCAGTCTTCCGCTCAAAGGAGCTTTTGCTAACCATGTTCACCGAGCCGGCGAGTGTGTCGGCCGGGGTCGCGGGAGTGGGTGCCTTGGTGACTTCCACCCGAGCGACGTTGTTGGCGGAAACCTGGCTGAAATAAAAAGTGCGGACGTTGCCTTGCGCGCTGCCGGTGTTCGCGAGTTGCGCGCCGTCACTGGAAACCCGCGTCATGCCCGAGCTGAAGCCGCGCACGGAAATGGTCGTCACGGTGCCGCCTTCGTTCACATCGGTGTCCGTCGTGATCCCCGGCAGAAATTTGAGAAACTCGCCCACGTTGCCATCCGTGACGTCACCGAAGGCATCGGTATTGACGACGTTTTTAAGATTCGGAGCGAAACGCTGCTCGTTGACCGCGATCGAGCTGGCGTTGGTGTCGCGACCGGAGGAGACGACAAACGCATCGAGTTTGATCGCGCCCTGAGATTTGCCGTAGAGGGCGACGTTGGTGAGGCTGACATCCTGCACCACCGTGCCGCCACCGGTGATCTCCACGGCGATTTCCGCGGGGTCGAGGCCGGTGTAGAACACCTGCAGCACCGCGGAGCCGGTCCGCACCTGCGCGATCCGATAGGTGCCGGACTCATCGGTGAGATCGGAGAGGGTCGTGCCTTTGATGGAGACGCGGGCATTGTTGAGATACTGGCCGGTCGCGACATTTTGTATTTGGCCGCGAATCGCACCAGAGGCGGCAGGGCTCTCGGCGGCGGGGAGCGGCGCCCACGCGAGGGCGAGCCAGAGGGTGAAAGTGCGACCAAGTAAGTTTGTACGGTTCATATGATGCGGGGTGGTTTGAGAGAGGGCCGACCGGGTTCAAGCGGCGGACCTTGCTCTCATCAAGTAGCGGTGATCGGTCGTGGATCTCGTCAGTCCAAGCGAGGCGGTGCGACAAAAAAAGCTTAGGAAAATACTCAACACCGGCCGTCACGGCGCCCTCGCACCGTGGCGTGCATTTCTCTTGGCACCGTCTCGCGGATCGACCTCGAAAATCAAACAAGCTGAATTTTTCCGCGCGCGCCAAGTTGATTAGGGAACGGGAACCGCGGAGGGAGAGGCCTCTGACGTGGGCGCGTAAGCCGGCGGTTGGGCTGGTCGAGGGCGGCGCGTTCAGGTTTGCAATTAAGGCGGAGATTTGGCTCAGGCTGAGGGATGTGTTTTCCTTATTTAGCGGTTTTTGCGTTGGGTTTTTTAGGGCGGTGCTGGGCGGCCGATTTACCGGAAGGCGTGCGGCGGGTGCAGGTTTTGAATTATCCGGATTGTTTTGAGCTGACGAATGGCGAGACGCGGGTGACGTTGGGACATCACGTCGGAGGCCGTGTGCTGGAGTACGTGTGGCGCGGGAAAAATGCGCTGTATCTTGATTCGAAAGAGGCGGCGTGGGGGCAGCCTGGTGGGCCGGTGGCGCCGTCGAGTGCGGGGCGTTTTGATATTGGCCCGGAGATGATTATCCCGAAGCGCGAAGTGCTTTGGGCGGGTGAGTGGCGGGCGGAGGCGATGGGGCCGAGGGCGGTTCGTTTGACGAGCCAGCCGGATGAGGCGACGGGGGTGCAATTGATTCGAGAGTTTCGTTTGGCGGCGAATTCTCCGCACCTCGCATGCACGCAGATCATTCGAAATATTTCGCGAGAGACGAAGCATTGGTCGCATTGGAGCCGGACCTTTGCGGTGCATGGAGGGATTGGGGTGGTGCCCCTGACGCCGGACTCGCGGCGGTTTCCGAATGGGTTTGTGATGTATGCGCCGGGGCCCGAGGCGGCGATCATCATTCGTCCGCAAGATTCGCAGGTTAGGCAGCGTGGCTCCTATCTTGAAGTGCTGGGGCCGACGCGCTATCCGAAACTGGGTTTTGATTCCAACGCGGGATGGTTCGCATATGTGATGCCGCACGGGCAGGCCTTCGTGAAGCGCTATGATTCGCCGCGCGATGGAGTTTACCCAGAAATCGCCGGTTTGACGTTATGTTTTTGGTATCCTTTGGCGAGCGTGACGCCGGCGTGTGAATTAGAGCCGCATGGTCCCCGTAATGATATCGCGCCGGGCGCGAGTGCGGCGTATACGGAGCACTGGTATTTGTTGGCGCACGCTTTCCCGGCCGCGGGCGAATCTTTGGACCTCGAAAAATTAGCTGCGCAAGTGGAGCGAGAGGCGCGTTGATGGTTCGCCGCGCGCGGGCGGGTGGTGGTAATGCAGCGCCCTGATTTTTACGGGGGGCCGGCCGCCGGCTTCTGGGAATGGAAAGGTCGGGCTGAAGAAGGGAAATCGGCCGCGGGATGAGCCCGAGTGGAAACATTAAAAAAGAGCGCCTCCCTCGCCGCTGGGGTCGCGCGAAGGTCGCCGCTGGGAGAATAACAACCTCTGCTTCAAAAAATCTCCGCCTAAAAGAGGTGGGCTTTAATTTGTCGGAATGCCGCGACCAGGAGGGAGTGGACGGATCGCTCTTCGCAGGTGTTGGCGGCTGCGCAAAAGTCTAGGTCTCGATGGGTGCGGGTAGTCTCGATGGGCGCGGCGGGATCCCCATCGCTATTAAAATTTGGGCTTTCGCCCCCGAGCAAGATGGCCGTGCCACCTCGCCAGCCGAAGTCTAGAACTTAACCGTGGTTGATATTATCGGGACGGTTGGCGGAGGAATTCAACGAGGTCGAAGAATTCTGCTTCGGATAGGGCGGTTTCGAAGGTGGCCGGCATGGGTGAAGAGGCGAGTGTCGTGGTGGTCGCGATTTCTTGGTGGGGGATGGGGATCTCCCGGCCGTTGAGGGGATCGGTCAGAAGTACGTGGAGGGACTCGGAGCGGAAGTGAATACCGGATTTAGTTTCGCCGTTTTTCAAGCTGACGGTGGTGAGGCGAAAGGTCGGGTCGACGTTGCGGTTGGGGTCGAGG
Organism: Opitutus sp. GAS368; assembly: GCA_945903465.1. Lineage (GTDB taxonomy): Bacteria > Verrucomicrobiota > Verrucomicrobiia > Opitutales > Opitutaceae > ER46. The sequence goes on along the minus strand of CAMDOF010000042.1, from coordinate 41,404 downwards.
ATATCTTCGACGAGACGCGGCAGAGGGCGGGAGCTGATGCCATCGAGGCTTGGGCCGAGATGGCCGCCGGTATCACGAAAGTGGTGACAGGAGGCGCAATGAGTGGCGAAGAGAGGTGCCCCGCGAGTGGCGTTGGGCTGGTGGTTACTGGCGGCGCCGAGGCGGGCGGCGATGACGGCGTCGAGGCGAGCGTCCTCTGGTGGCAGGGCCTGGGTGAGGGCGGTGGCGCGATCGCGGAGAGCGGTGGAGCGAAGAGCGAGAGCGTTGGCGACGTAGCGGTGTTTGAGGAGGGCGGGGCGGACGCGGCCGATGGCGGCGAGATCGAGCAGGTCGGCGGCGCCGGCCTCGCTCTTGGCCAAGGCGACGGCGAGGCCCACGGCGAGATCGGCGGTGGCGGTGGCAAACGCGGCGGTGAGGGCGGCCCGGGCGGGGGCGGAGGTGGCGGTTGCGGCGAGGACATCGGCGGCGGCCCGGTGGAGGCCCGGAGGAGCCTGGCTGGTGAGAATGGTGACCGCGGCGTCGGCGGTAGCGGGGTCGGCGGAGGGGAGGGCGCGGAGCGCCGCGCTACGGTTAGCCTCGCGGGCAGAGGCATCGAGGGAGACGCGTTGCAAGACGAGGGCTTTGCCCTCGAAGGAAAGGGGTTTGAGCGCGGTGATGGCGCGGAGAGAGCGCGCGGCTTCGGTGGAGACCGCGGTGGTGGTCAGTTCGTGGCGCATCCACGTATCGACGGCGGCCGGGAGGGATTGGTCGGGCTTGGCGGCGACGGCAGCGAGGCCCTCGGCGACGGCGAAGCGCTGGCCGGGAGGGACGCGTTGGAGGGAAGCGAGGATTGGCTCGAGGGTGGCGAGCGCGGCGGACGAGAGATTCAAGACGGCGTGTTTGGCGAATTCGCCGATGCGCGGGCCGGCGAATTTGATGGTGGCGAGATGTTCGAGAAGAAATTCGGCGGCGGCGGGTGTGGGGACGGCGAGGCAAACATCGGCGACGCGTTCGGCGGCGGCGGCGCTAAGGGCGGCCCAGGCGCGCAGGGTGAGCGCATCGGCGGTGAGCGCTTGGGCTTTGAAGGCGAGGCGCAAGGCGTAGACGAGTTCGGTGTCGGTGGCCGGGGTACGTTCCTGCATCGCGAGGAGCAGCGGGGCGGCCCACGGCGCGGGGTGCCGGCGGAGAACCTCGGCGAGAAGTCGCCAGCTGTGACCGGGGGCAGCCGCGGAGGCGGAGGCGGTGCGCGCTGGAGGAGTGGCGCGGGCGGCGGGAGGGGAGTTGACGATGGGAGCAAGAAAGGTCTCGGCGTCGGCGGGCAGGGCGTCGCGGGCGGCGAGTACGCGGAGGGCGGCGTGGGCGCCGGCGCTCGCGGGGCGGGTCAGGGCGAGGCGGAGGAGAGCGTCGTCGTTGGGGGCGAGACGCTCGAGGGCGAAGAGCAACGCCAAGGCGGCGGTGTCGTCGGCGCGTGGCGCGGTGCCGTTGATGAGGCGGGAGGCAGCGGCGCGCAGAGCGGGAAGTGCCTGGAAGGCATCGGGCCGGGCGAGGAGTTCGGTGAAAGCGAGGGAGCGGACGACGAGGTTGGTATCCTCGAACTGCGCGGCGAGGGCGCTGGTGGTGAGTCGCGCCAGATTGGGGACGAGGGGACTCGGTGCGGAGCTGTCGAGCCCCCGCCACACGATCCGCCAGATGCGGCCGTGGTGATGATCGCGCGATGGATGCGTGAGCGGGGCTTCGTAGTGGCCGATGATGGGATTGTAGAAATCGGCAATCCAGAGGGCGCCGTCGGGGCCGAGTTTGACTTGAACGGGGCGAAACGCGGGGTCGTCGCTGGTGAGGAAATCAGGTTGGCGCGCGGCGTTGGGGGTGGAGCCGCGCCACTCGAGTTGAGTGCGGTTGATCCGGCGGGTGACGGGGTTGCCGTTGAAAAGATTATCGTGGAATTCCGGGGGGAAGTGAGTGGCTGAGTAGTGGGCGAGGCCGGCGATCGCGCTGGAGCCATGGTCGTCGGTGGTGATGGCAGGGGCAAAGCCGAGGCCGTCGTGCTCCCGATTGATGCCCTCGTAGGATCCGCCGGGGATGAGGAGGTAGACGGGTTTGGAGTGGGAGTCGGCGGTGTAGACATCGCCACGGGCGTCGAAGGCGAGGCCGAAAGGATTAGTTTGGCCGTGGGCGAAAATTTCGAATTTCGAGCCGTCGGGTTTAAATCGGTAGGTGTTGCCACTCGTGAGTCGAGTGACGCGCCCAGCGCGGTCGGTGACCTCGCTGGGATTGGCAAAGCCGTGGGTACCGTACACCCAACCGTCGAACCATTGCCAGTAACTGGCGGACATACCATGGGTGTCTTTGAAGCCGAAACCGTCGTAGAGTTTTTCGCGCAGGTCGGCGTGGCCGTCGCCGTCGTTGTCGGTGAGGCGCCAGATGGCGGGGATGGAAAAGACGAGGGCGCTGGTTGCCTTGGAGCCGGGTGTGCGTGGGAGCGGCAAGATCCCCACGGGTATGTTGAGGCCATCGGCGAACTTGATGTTGGTGCGGGCGCGGCCGTCGGGGCCGAAGTCGGCGAGGATGTGGACGCAGTCAGCGCCGTATTCGGGAGGTTCTGGTGGGGTGGAAGCGGCGCGGAAGGCGAGACTGGTATCGCCCCAGTGTTTTTCGAAAGAAGGAATGAGCTGGCCGAGGGCGTCGCGTTGGGCGGGCCAAGGGTAGAGGGTGGATCCGGTGACCCAGAGCCGGCCGGCTGAGTCGAAGGCAAGGTTGAGGGGTTTTTGGATTTCGGGTTCGGCGGCGACGAGTTGGATTTCGAAGCCGGGAGGAAGGTGAAAGCGTGCGTGCTCAGCGGTGGGTGAACTCAACGGCGCGTTGGGGGCATCGCCGCGCTGGGCGAGGAGCGGGGTGGAGCTGAGGAGTGCGGCTAGGGCCCAAGTGAGCGACGGTGAGGAGCAGGAAGGGAGGTGCACTGGAAAATAGAAAAAGAGTGAAGTCGGCGGGCGGGGCGGCGGCTGATTTTATTGCGGTGGGATGGGGTTGAGATGGGGGGGCTTTGCGATCGGCGTGGTGATGACAACCGGTTTTGGCGAGGCGGGATCAGGAGGATGGGGGCGCGGTGCGGCGAGTGGTGCGAATCTGCTGGAGTTGTCGCTGGAGTTGGTCGGCGACGGCGGGGTACTCGCGGATGACGTTGGTGGTCTGTTGAGGATCACGTGCGAGGTCGTAGAGCTGAGCGGAGGGCGCGTCATCCTTTATTTTACCATCGGGGGTGATATCGCTATTGCGGCGTTGGCTGAAGGCGACGCTGCCGGGGCCGCCGCGGATGCCGGTGAAACCGCCATCGCCCGGTGCGCTGATGTAGACCCACGAATGGGAGCGGAGGGTGAGGTGCTTGGGTGAATTGGGAGCGAGCACCAAGTGAGAGCGGATGGGAGGGGCGGGGGAGCCGGTGAGCGTGGCCAGCTGGTTGAAGCTATCGGGTCCCTCCGTGGCGGTGAGGGTTTGCTGGGTGACGGCGGCGAGTGTAGCCAATAAGTCGATACTGCAGATGAGCGCGTCGGACGTCGTGGCCTGCGGAATTTTCCCGGGCCAGCGGGCGATGAAAGGCACGCGATGGCCGCCCTCCCACGCGCCGAATTTATAGCCGAGCCAGTCGCCGTTGGCGCGATGGCCGGCTCGCCAGGCGTCCTGGCCGCCCTCGTTGAGCATGCCGCCGTTATCGCTGGTGAAAATCACGAGGGTATTTTCGGTGAGTTTGAGATCGTCGAGGGTCGCGAGGACCTCGCCGACCATCCAGTCGAGTTCGTGAATGAAGTCCCCGTAGCGTCCGCAGTCGCTGGTGCCTTGGAAACGCGGGTGAGGGGTAAATGGGTGGTGGATTTGGGGGGTGGCGAAGTAGAGGAAGAAAGGGGCGTCTTTTTTGGCGCGAATCCAAGCGACGGCTTTTTCGGTCAAGGTGGTGCCGAGTTCAGTATCCTGGTAGAGCGCGTGGGCGGCCCTGCCACCGGAGATGGGTTGATGGGTGAGAATTTTTTCTGGGAAGGGTAGCGTGGGAGGTGTGCCGCCGAAAACGAGCGGATCGGCCGGATCGAGTCCGAGCACCCGATGATTTTCGACCCAGACAAACGGGGAGTGACTGCTGACGGTGGGGAGACCGAAGTAGTGATCGAAGCCGAGTTCGAGTGGGCCGGGTTTGAGGTCGCCGTTCCAGTCGGGTATTTTATTCCCCAAGCCAAGGTGCCATTTACCGAAGCAGGCGGTGGCGTAATTTTTTCGTTTGAGGAGGGAGGCGAGGGTAGTTTTGGCTGGGTCGACGATGAGACCGACGTTGGCAAAGATGGCGTTCCAGCGATTGGTGCGAAACGGATATTCGCCGGTGAGGAGGGCGTAGCGCGACGGGGTGCAGACGGCGGAGGCGGAGTGGGCGTCGGTGAAGCGGCGGCCCTCGCGGGCGAGACGGTCGATATGGGGGGTGCGGACCTTGGTGGCGCCGTAACAACCGACGTCGCCGTAGCCGAGATCGTCGGTGTAGATGAGGACGATATTGGGTGGGCGGGAGGGGCTAGCGCCGAGGGCAAGTTGGGTGCTGAGGAGCAGGGTGAGGATTCCGAGCAGGAAGAAACGAGCGAGAGGGCGGAGGGCGCGCCGAGCGGCGAGGCGGGGAGGGCGGGAGAGCATGAAGGTAGCCCGTCGGCGGGCGATGGGCGATGGGCTGCGCGTGGTCAGCCCGCGGGGCCGCGTGCGCGTTGGCAGGGTGGGACGAGGCACGGCCGCTTGGGCGCGATTACTTGGGTTCGGTGGTGAGGAAGAGGAGCAGTTCGATGGCTTCGCGTGGCGGGAGGGCCTCGAGGAGGCCGGCGGGCATAAGTGATTGGGGGGTGACTTCGCGGGACTTGATGGCGGTCTTAGGGATGGTGACGGTTTCGCTCATGGTGCGGACGACCAGGGCGGTGGCGGATTCTTTTTCGATCATGCCGGCGATGACGGTGCCATCGCGCTGGGTGACGAGGTTGAGTTGGAAATCGGTGCCGACAACGGCGTTGGGGTCGATGATATTTTCGAGGAAGTAATCGAGGCCATTGCGCCACGTGCCGTTGAGGTTGGGGCCGAGTTTGCCGGTGGTGGCGTTGGGGTCGAGGGCGTGACAAGAGGCGCAGAGGCGTTCGAAGACGGCCTGGCCGGCCTTGGCCTCGTAAGACCAGAGGGGAGCTTCGCGGAAAGAGGAGCGGAATTTGGCGATGGTGGGCTGGGTGGAGGCGGAGGAATCGTTGGTGCGGCCCCAGACGCGTTCGAGGGTGCGGGTGACTTCGTCGTGGCGGAGGTTGCGGAGTTGGCGGGCGTAGAGGGCGGTCAAGGCCTGTCGACTGAAGGTGCCGGCTTCGACCGCACGGAGGAGAGGCAGGGCGAGGGTGGGTTTGCTGGTGAGAGCGGTGAGTGCGGCGGTGCGATCGGCGGCGTTGAGTGCGGTGAAATGGGTGACGAGGGCGTTGGCGGCCGCGGTGGCCTCAGCGTCGGTGGCGTAGGCGAGAAGGGGGATGACGGCGCTACGGAGTTCGGTGTGGTCGAGGAGTTTTATGAGGAGGGGGGTGGAGGCGTTGTCGCCGGCGCGGCGCAGGAGATCGAGGGCGCGGCGTCGATCGGCGACTGGGGAAGAGTCGTCAGCGAGGCGGGCGCGGACGGGGCCGAGGACGGTTTTATCCCCGAAGAGGGCGGAGAGTTGCTCGATGGCCGCGCGGGTGGGGCTGTCGGTAGTGGAGGCGAAGCGGGTAGCGACGGTGGCCCAGGAAGCTGGCATGGTGAGGCCGGTTTCTCCCTCGAGAGAAAACGCGATGATGCGCAAGATGTGGGTGGCGGCAATTTCTGGGATGGTGGCGAGTCGTGCGCTGATCTGTTCGCGGCCCTCGGCGGTGCGGGCGACAAACCAGTGGAGTGAGTCGGCGAGGGAGGGGAGAGGCGTGCGGGCGGCGAGATCGAGGGCGCGGGGGAGGTGGGTGGCGACGGTTGGGGCCATAGCGAACCAGATCATTTGGGGGAGGAAGCGATCGCGGGCGTCTTCGGCGTGTTGAGCGAGGGCGTTGGTGACGGGCCAGCGAGAAGAGAGTGGCAGCATCGGCACGGCGGAGGCGACGGCGAGGCGGACGAGAGGGGACGGATCGCTGGTGGCGAGCTGGGTGAGAATATCTGGCGAAATGGCGAGGGCGGACGCCCGTTCGGTGCCGAGTTGGATGGCCCAGCCGCGGACGATTTCGGAGGAGTGGGCGAGGGCGCGCTGGAGGCGCTGGGGTTCGAGTTGATTCGTCGCGTGGAGAGTCCAGAGGGCGCGGAGGAGGAGGGGTATATCAAGGGAGTCGGTCTGGGTGCGGAGACTCACGAGGGCGGCGATGTCGAGGGCGCGGGTGGCCGCGCGTTCTTGAAGGATGCGGCGGGCGACGCGGACGAACCACTCGTTGCGGTGAGTGTGGAGGGCGGCGAGTTGAGCATCGGTCATGGCGCCGAGATTGACTTGCTTCGGTTGATAAGTGGCGGCCCAGGAGACGCGATAGAGGCGCCCGTTGGAGCGATCCCAGAGCTCGGTGTTGGGATTGTGGCAGTGTTGGGTGTCGCTCCAGTCGATGGTGTAGACGGCGCCGTCGGGGCCGTATTGGAGATCGACGGGCAGGTAGGTGGGATCCGGGACGAAGCTCAAGTCGTAGCCGGCGTGAAAGGTTTCATAGGCGGCGCCGGTGCGGATGTTGATCTGATGATTAATTTGGTGGCCGTGAAGGTTGTGGGTGAAGAGATGGTCGCGGTAAATTGCGGGCCAGTTATCGCCGAGATAGATCATGGTGCCGACGTGGGAGTGGCCCCCGTAAATCGCGGTGGTGCCGGGTTTACCGGCGCCGCCCTCGCCGCTGTCGTAGCGGGCGGAGGCGGGGAGGAAATTTTTTAAATCGGGGGCAAAGGCGGGGCCGCGGTTGGAGATGGATGGCGCGTAATCGTTATTCGCTTGGTTCCAATACTGACCGTGGCGGAGAACGTAGGTGGTGCCGCCGCCGCCGTGGAAGCTGCGGCAATGGGTGATGAAGAGGTGGCCGACGTCGTTGAAGTCGATGCCCCATTGATTGCTGCCGCCGTGGGCGAAGACCTCGAAATCGTGGCGGATGGGATGGTAGCGCCAGACGGCGGCGCGGACTTTGGTGCGATCGGCCGCGGGGGTACCGGGTGAGCCGACGAGCGAGTGGGTGAAGACGCCATGGCAGCCGTAAAGCCAGCCATCGGGCCCCCACGTGAAACTGTTGAGGGTCTCGTGAGTGTCTTGGAAGCCCCAGCCATCGAGAAGGACTTGGGGAGGGCCGTCGGGGATATCGTCGCGATTTTTGTCCGGGATAAAGAGGAGATGGGGAGCGGCGCCGACGAAGACGCCCCCGAAGCCGACCTCGAGGCCGCTGACAAGGTTGAGGCCCTCGGCGAAAAGCTTTTTGGTGGCGAAGGAACCGTCGCCGCGGGTGTCTTCAAAGATCAAGATACGATCCTTGCCCTTGCCCTCGGGCTGTTTGGCGGGATAGCTCATGGCCTCGGCGACCCAGATGCGGCCGCGATCGTCGAAGGCGAAGGCGATCGGTTGGTGAAGATCGGGTTCGGCGGCGATGAGTTCAGCTTGGAAACCGGCGACGAGCTTCATGCCGGCGACAAGTTTTTGGGCGGAAGGATTGGTGACCTTGGAAGGAGAGGCGGGGTTGTCGCGGAGATGCCAGAGGATGGGGCTGGTGGAGAGGCGGGTGAGATCGTCGACGGCGGCGGTGCGGCGCAGGGGTGGGTCGCCGTTTTTGCGGGTGACGCCGATGCTTTTTTCAGGAGGGGCGGCTTGGGTGGCGGTGACGGGAAGAGGTGGGGGCAGCGTGGTGTGGCCGAGTGGGGTGAGTTGGAGGTTGCGGAATTGGACCTTGACGGGGCCGGCGCCGCTGTGGAGCTGGAGGGCGAGGACGCCGGCGTAGTGGGCGGCGTCGGATTGGTGGTCATCGAGAACGGCGACGCGCTGGCCGTTGATCCACACCTCGAGGTGGGGCCCGGAGGCGATAATGCGGTAGGTGTTCCACTCGCCGGGCGGTTTAGGGAGCGTGCGGTAGCTGGCGGGCTCGCCAAATTTTTCGGTCCAGCGGCGGCCATCGGGAGCGATGGCGACGTGGGCGCCACGCTCGACGAGGAGGGCGCGGCCGTGTTCGTCGTAGATGCGGCCGAGCCAGAGATCGCCCTGATCGATATCGGCCTGGTAGCCGGCGGCATGGCCATCGGGGAAACGTTGGGAGCGGAACTGAATACCGGAGTTAGCACTCAGGTTACCGCTGAGGCGAAATTCGGCGTTGAGTTCGAAGTCGGCGACCTCGCCCTGCCAGTAGATGAACTCGTTTTTAGCGAGCGGTTGACCGGCGGAGATGGTGCCGGTGATGGCACCGTCTTCGACCTGCCAGAACTGAGGGTTGCCCTCCCAGCCATTAAGAGTCCGGCCGTCGAAGAGGGATTGTGGGGTAGGCGCCGCGGCGCTGGCGAGGGAGGCGGCGAGGAGGGCGAGGGCGGCGAGGAGGACGGGGATGGGCGCGGCTTTAAAGGGCGCCGCCGGAGATGGGTTCATTTTTTCTCAGCAGGTTTCTCGGAAAGGAGGATGGCGGTGCCGCGTTTATTGCCGACGATGATATCGGGGCGGCCGTCGCCGTTGACATCGCGAGCGACGACCTGGGTCCCAACGCCGGTGGTATCGTTGAGGAGCTGGGGGACGTAGGTGGCCGTGCCGTTGGGCCCGCGGCGGAGGAGGAAGACGTAGACGACGGGGGCGGCGGTGGGCTGAGCGTCGCCGGTCGGGCCGTGAGCCCACCAACGTTTGCCGGTGAGAATATCGGGGAGGCCATCGCCGTCGAAGTCGGCGAGCTCGATGGCGTGGAGCTGGGCGAATTGGATGCCGTTGATTTTTTCTTCTTCCTTGGGGGAAGTGATGCGGTGTTCGGTAAAAGTGATCCCGCCGTCGGGGCTGGCGCGATTTTCCCACCAAGCGAGGCCGAACCCATGGGCGTGGAGGCTGGTGATCACATCGTTGCGGCCGTCGCCGTTGACGTCGAACGCGTACATCTGGGCGCCGCCCTTGGGGCAGAACGGGAATTTGTGCTGGGTCCAGACGGGATCGCCGGTGAGGGCGGCGGGTTGTTCCCACCAGCCGTCTTTTTCGAGGATATCGGGGCGGCCGTCGCCGTTGACGTCACCGACGCCGAGGGCGTGAGTGAAACGCTGCCAGTTGCCCGGTGGTGAGATGGGATGAAAAACCCAAGGAGTGGACGGGGCTTTGGGATCCCAGGTGGCGTAGCCGATGCGACCGCGGCTCATGCACACCAAGGCGGGTGCTTTACTCGAGCCGAGGATTTGGGCGAACGTGGGTGATTCATTATCGACGGGGAGAAATACGACGTGCCGCCGCCAAGCTCCGCCCTTTGCGCCGGGATTTTGAAACCAAGAGGCATCGACGCCGGGAAAGCCGAGGACGAGAACATCGTTCCACCCGTCGCCGTTGAAATCGTGGACGAAGGCGAAGAAGTTATCGGAGTAGCGCAAAGGATCCCAAGGAATGGCGGGGTAAATGTCGTGGCGAATTTTGAAGTCGGGCCCCTCCCACCAATAAGGGCCGGAGATGGCGTCGAGTTTACCATCGTTGTTGAGATCGCCGAAGGTGGCGCCCTCGCTGAAAAATTGATCGTTGAGCGAAAGCTTGCGGTAGGTGGGTGCGGAGGAATCGGCCGCGAAGCTGGCGGCGATGAAGGCGAGGGCGGCGAGGGCGGCGAGGGCGGCGAATGACCGGTTGGGTTTCATGAAGGGAAGCAAGTGAGCGGGGTGGAGCGAGTGGCCGCGCGGCTGGTTAGGGTCGCTGGCAGCGCTGCCACGTTCGGAGTGAGAAGAAGAGCGAACGTCGATGCAACCCCGCTGAGAAATTTTTCGGTCGCTTAATGGGCTGGGGTTGAAAGGAGGCGGTGCTGGAAAAACCGATTGTTTACGGCGCGTGGTTGGGCGTAGTTTGGCGAGACTATGCGGATAGCGGTAATTTCTGATACCCACGACCTCTATGCGGCGAAGCTGCCCTCGCGTTTGCGCGGGGCGGATGAGATTTGGCATTTAGGTGACGTGTGTGCGCCGGAGACGCTGGAGGAATTTCAGAATTTGGGGGCGCCGTTGCGAGTGGTGCAGGGGAATTGCGATGCTGAAGGGTGGCCGCTGACGCTGGACCTGGTGCGGGCGGGGCAGGGGTTTCACTTGGTGCATATTCCGCCGCGGCGGGCGCCGGTGGGAGCGCGATTTATTTTGCACGGACACACGCACGTGCCGCGCGATGAGTGTGATCCGAGCGGGGTGCGTTGGTTGAATCCGGGTTGTATCACCCGGCCCAATCGGGGGGCGCCGGCGAGTTTTGCGTGGTTGACGGTGGAGGCGGGGCGACCGCCGCGTTGGGATTTAGTGCTCGTTTAGTTGCCTCGGCAGAGCGGCTGTGAATGGCTGGAGCCGTGAATCGGAAATCGTGGCCCAATCTTCTGAGTGCGGGGCGCATCGCGCTGATGCCGGCTTTGCTCACGGCGGCACTGTTGGGATCGCGTGGGTGGTTTGTCGTTTTGTTGGTGAGTTCGCTCGCAACGGATTTGTTGGATGGATTTTTGGCGCGCCGCCTCGATGCGTTTTCAGACTTTGGGCGCAAGTTGGATAGTGCGGCCGATTATCTGACTTTGACGACGGGGCTCGCGGGGATCGCGCTCCTATGGCCCGAAATTATGCGACGTGAATTACCGTGGGTGATCTCCGGCCTGGTGGTTTTTTTTGCGGTGATGGTGCTGGGGGTGCTGCGGTTCGGAGTTGCGCCGTGCCATCATACGTGGGCAGTCAAGGTGGGAACAGCCGGCTGCGCACTGGCGTTGATGCCGTTGCTCGCCGGGTGGTCGGCCACCCCCTTTCACGTGATGATGGTGGTGCAGATTTTGGCGGGGTTGGAGGGGGCTGCGATTATCTTGCTGGTGCCGGAGACGCGAGGGGAAGTGGCGACGCTGTGGCATGCGTGGCGAGGGCGGCGCCAGCGGAGGCAGTGAGGGCGATTTCCACCGCAAACTCGACGAAAGGGCTCGGTGGCGATGGGATTATTCTGGCGGCGCCCGTTGGGCTGAGTTCATATGGTGATCCCGCTGGCGATCGAAAAATCCGCCGGTATCTGCACTATGGAAATCTCCCGTCGAGAATGGTTACGCTCCACCGGCGTTTGGGCTGGCGGGGCGACGTTGGCGGCGAATGCGGCGAATGTGGCCAACGCGGCGAATGCGGCGAATGCGGCAACGCCGGCGGCCGCGGGCGGGTTGGTGGCGAGTGAGTCGGGTGTGCTGGCGGATGTGTTGGATTATGCGCGGGCCGCGCCTGGGCACATGTCGAAGATGGGCTGGGAGTATATTAGCGGTGGGGCGGCGGACGAGCTGAGCCTGCGCTGGAATCGCGAATCGTATGACCGCCTCCGGTTGCGCCCGCGGGTGCTCGTGGATGTTTCGCAGTTGGATACGCGGGTGACGCTCTTTGGGCGCGAGCACGCGTGCCCGATATTATTGGCGCCGACGGCGTATCATAAATTATCATACGCGGAAGGCGAGATCGCCACCGTGCGCGGGGCGGCGGCGGCGGGCGTCACGATGGTGGTGAGCACCTCGGCGACGGTGAGCTTGGAGGAAGTCGCCCAAGCCACGACGAAACCGCTTTGGTTTCAACTTTATGTGCAGCCGGATCGCGAGTTTACGCGGGCGCTGATCCGGCGAGCGGAGACGGCGGGTTACCAAGCGCTGGTGGTGACAGTGGATTCGCCGGTGCTCGGGGCGCGTTATCGGGAGACGCGGAGCGGGTTTACTTTACCGCCTGGGATGGAGCGGGCGAATTTGAGAGGACTGAAGACGGCGACGGGTGGTCACCGGGCGACGGAAAACACGATTTATAGTGCGTTGCTCGACCCGCGGCTGACGTGGAAAGAAATTGCGTGGATCCGGTCGTTGACGAACTTGCCGCTGTTGCTGAAAGGGATCCTGGATGGGGAAGATGCGGTGCGTGCGGTGGAAGTGGGTGCGGCCGGCGTCATTGTTTCCAATCATGGGGGGCGCAATCTCGACACCTTGCCGGCGACGGTGGACGCGCTGCCTGAGGTGGTGAGTAAAGTGGCGGGGCGGGTGCCGGTGCTGGTGGACGGAGGGATTCGTCGTGGGACGGATGTGTTGAAAGCGATCGCGCTGGGGGCGACGGCGACGTTGATTGGGCGGGCGTATCTTTATGGGTTGGCGGTGGGAGGGGCGGAAGGGGTCGCGCGGGTGGTGAATATTTTGCGGCGGGAGTTTGAAATGGCGATGGCGCTGACGGGGCGGAGCTCGATCAAGGCGATTGATGCGTCGGTGATTTGGAAATAGGCCGGCGTTTGGGGGCAGGCTTTGGTGATGGTGGCGGTGGGGGCGGAGGCGGGAACGGTGCCGATGGGTTACGACTGAAGACGCTACCATCGTTGACGTCCGCGTTTTGAACGGGCAATTCGAGAAGGGGATGAACGACGATGGCCAGCAAAGTTTCTTCGGGTTGTTTGCGCCGGCGACTGGCGCGGGCCGTGACGTGACGAGTGTGGCCGCGGATGTTCCGCGGGCGGGGGCTGGGCTGGTCGTGCCAGAAGGGGCGATTGTGTTCGAGCGCAGTGCGCGGGCTCGGAATTATCGGTTGACGTTGCGGCGGGATGGTACGGCGGTGGCGACGATACCTGCGCGGGGTTCGGAGCGGGAAGCGTTTCGTTTTATTGAGCAGCACCGCGATTGGTTGGAGCGGGCGCGGGCGCGGCAGCGGCAGCGTCCGCGGGCGGCGGAGGTGTGGACGGTGGGCACGCGGGTGCTTTGGCGCGGTGAATTGACGGAAGTGCGGATAGCGGCGGCGGGCGAGCGGCCCCAGGTGTGTTTGGCGGCGGATGTTTTTCGGGTGGCGCGGTTGGAAGGGGATATCCGGCCGACGCTTGAGGCGCATTTTTTGCGTCGGGCGAAAGTGGAATTACCCGGGAGGACGTGGGAGCTGTCGGCGGTGACGGGAGTGCCGGTGACGCAGGTGACGGTGCGGAACCAGCGTTCGCGTTGGGGATCATGCTCCGCCAATGGCACGATTTCGTTGAATTGGCGACTGGTGCAGACGCCGGATTTTGTGCGCGACTACATTATTTATCATGAGTTGATGCACCTGCGGGAGATGAATCATTCCGAGCGCTTTTGGGCGCGCGTGGCCGAAGTATGCCCTGGGTGGCGGGAGGCCGAGCTTTGGATCAAGCGCAATGGCGCGCTGGTCGGGCTGTAAAAGGGTTGGTGCGCGCGGATGAAAGGGCGCGGTGCGGGTAGGCGCGGGGCGCCGTGGGTGGCCGGGCAGCTTAGGTGGTCAATCCGAGGAGGCCGCGGGTGAGTTGAAAATCGACGAAGCCCTGGGCGGTTGAAGCGGTGAGGTGATCGCGTTGAGCGGCAGAAATGATCCGTTGGATGAGGGTGAAAATATCCGCTGGGGGGTCATCGCTGAGGAAGAGATCGATATCGGGGGCGGGGATGATTTTGTGTTGGGAAGCCTCGGCGGCTTGGATCACGGGGAGGAGGGGGTGGCCTGGCTGGGCGTGGGCGTTGACGATGGTGAGGGCGAGATGGGCGCCGTGGCCGCCGAACCCGGTGAGGTTTTCGACCCAGTGATCGGTCTCGCTGGCGGCGACGTGGAAGCCAGGGGAGGTGCACGGCTGTCCGTAGGCGAGGGTGGCATGCGGTGCGATTTCGCCGAGAGTGGCGCGGCGAAAAACTGGATTGGCGAGCAACGGATCGCTTTCGGGAATGACGATGGAGCCGCCGGTTGCGATGAGGGTGCGGACGATGGCGGCGAGCGTGGTGGCGGTGGTGGCGGTGACGGCCGCGGCGGTGATGAGACCGAGGGTGAGCGCGCCGAGATCGGTGGTGATGGCGGTGGCGGCGGGTAGGGTGGCGAGTTTTTCCGTGAACCAAGCCTCGATTTTGGCGAGGGCCTTCTCCATGCCGCCGTCGAGTTGGACGCTGGCCCAGCCGAATTGGGCGAGCGGCATACCGTTGAGATCGAGTTGGTGGCGCATCACATCGTTGGGGATTTTCTCGCAGCCGTGTTCGAGGAGCAGGGCGGCGGCGACGTTGGGGTGGAGGAGATAACCGCGGTAAGTGCGCTGGAGCAATTGGTACATGGTATCGCCGCCGAACCCGCAGCCCTCGGTGTGGGTGAGGGCGACGAAGCGAGAGATCCCGTGGGCGCGCCCGGCGGCGCGGGCGTTGAGTCGCTCGGCGGCGATGCGAGCGATCTGGCCGGCGCACAAGCTGGTGGGGAGGACGAGGCCGATGCGCTCGGTGGCGAACCGAGTGCCGGAGGGGAAGACGCGCAGGGGAGGGGTCGTTGGGTGCGAAAGGTTAAGTGAGTCGGGGGTGGCGATGGCCGCGGTGGGGGCGAGCAGCGTGAGGGGATGACCGCTCGGGGCGGCGCGGGCGCGCAAGGCGGCGAGCTGCGAGGTATCGGTTTGGCGCCAGTTCCGCCAGAGAGACATCTGGGAGTGGCCGGCGTGTTCGCCTTTGGTTTTTTGGCCCGAAGCGGTGGCGATGAGGAGTTCGAAGGAATCGGCGGCGAGGTCGGCCATCGTCTCGCCGTCGAGGTAGCGACCGGCGTTGATGTCCATCTCGCGAATGAGCAATTGATGGCGGCGGGTGGTCGTGGTGATCTTGAGGGTAGGCGCGAAAGGAAAGTTAGTGACGGAGCCGTTGCCGGTGACGAAAATAATCAGGTTACAGCCGGCGCCGACTTGGCCGGCGATGCCCTCGAGATCGTTGCCGGGACCATCCATGAAAGTGAAGCCGGCGTCGGGAATGGCGGCGAGTGGCTGGGCGTAATGGATGACGGTATCGAGGCGAGTGCGGGGATCTTTTTTATGAACGGCGCCGAGTGATTTGATGGCGATGTTGTAGAGCCCGCGGAAGCGGTTACCGGCGGAAGGGTTGCTCTCGGGGGTGAGGCCGTGCCAGTTGAGTTTTTCGCGGAATCCATCGAGTTTGCTAATGAAGGCGCGCGCGGTGGCGAGGTCGCGGGCATTGGCGAGCAGGTAGCTTTCGGCGCCCATGGATTCATCGGTCTCGGTCATCACGCCGGTGCCGCCTTGGCGGATGAGTTCATGGACGATGGCCCCGGCGAGGGGATTTCCGGATACGCCGGAGAAGGCATCGGATCCGCCGCATTGGAGGGCGACGCGCAGACCGCTGAGCGGTTCAGGGGTGCGCCGGAAGGCCGCGACGGTGGGTAACCATGCGCGCACGATTTTTTCGCCGGTGGCGAGCCCGGCGGCGAGGCCTTCGTTGAGAGACAGGAAAGCGTGGGGCACGTCATCGAGCGGGTATTGTTCGACGCGCATGAACTCGTGGAGGCGGGCGTTGGTGATGGGTTCGACGCCATAGTCGATGGCGAGGACGGCGCCGACATTGGGGTGAACCATGAAGCCAGCCAGCGCGCGCAGAATCTCGGTAGTGTTGTTCGATTCGTCATGACCCCCGCCCTCGGTGTGGGCGATCGCGACGATGCCGTCTATCGTCGGAAAGAGGCGAGCGAGGGTTTGCAGGCGAGCGACGAGTTGGCGGGCGAAGCTCGCCGTGCGCGACGTGGTGCCGATGATAACGATAAAATTTCTTGTGCCGACGCCGCGCGGGCCCGGTCGGCGGAAGCCGGCGAAGGTCCGCGCTGGAATGATGCGTTCGACGGGCGGGGCGGGGCGAAAGGTGGCCTCGTCGAGGTGGTAATGCTCGAGCGAGTCTCGAAAATTGGCGGTGGCGGGCAGTTTGGCCCCCTCGAGTCGGCGGATGGCGAGGCCGTCGAGCATGGCTTGATTGGAGACGTAGTCGCCCGCGGCGATGGCGGCGATGGCGTGGGCGAACGGCAGGCCCCACGACAACAATGGCTCACCTTGGGCGATGGAGCGCACGGCGAAGCGATGACCCTCGAGCACGGTGTGCGGCAGCGGTTGGGGGCCGTGGGGAAGGGTGATGATCTCGCCGGCTTCGATCCGGCGCGTGGCAATGGCGACATTGTCCCCGGGGGCGGGCAGGCGGGCGACGGCTTTAAGAAGCAAGGGGAGGGAGACCATGAACCAAAGCATGAAATGGTCGCGGGTTTTGTGTCGAGCGCTGCTCGCTTGATCTTGAGTTCGCGGCGTTGAGTGGAGCGATCGGTCGCAGGGCGTGCCTTGGCTGGCGGCAGCGCGGGGTAGGGAGGTGCGGGCAGCGTGGGGGCGGGAGGTGCGGGCAGCGTGGGGGGCGGGAGGTGCGGGCAGCGTGGGGGGCGGTCGCGTTTACGGCAACGCGGCGACGATGGGCCAGTCGGCGGGGGCGAGATCGTAGGTTTTGAGATTTTGCCGAGGAGTCCACACGATCGCGGCATGCTCATGCGGCTGAGGGGCGGGGCTGCCTGGGGCGAGGGTGCACGCGAAAGGGATCATTTCGATGAAGACGGTCCCGTAGTCGTGTTGGCAGCGGGGCAAGGCATGAGTGATGGTGAGTACACAGCCCAGTTCTTCTTGAATTTCCCGGTGGAGAGCTTGTTCGGGAGATTCGCCCGGTTCGACTTTGCCGCCCGGGAACTCCCATTTCAGGCCGAGGTGTTTATGGCGGGGGCGTTGGGCGAGCAGGATTTGGCCATGGGTATCGGTGATGACTGCGCAGACGACGAGGAGGGGATGGGAAGGGGGATCTGGCGGGTGCACGCTGAGATGGGAGCGAAGGACCGAAGCTCTGGCGAGGCGCGGATTTTTTGGATTCAGCTTTAAGTGGTCGGGTTCTGGTCGATAGTAGGCGGCAGTTATGGCGAGAAAACCTGAGTCACTTATTTTGAGGGTGTGGTTCTGGCTAATTCGCCGTGACCGGGAGCGCCGTGACCGGTCACGGGATCCCTTCCTGCCTCGGCCCGCGCCGCCGCCGGTGGTCGCGAAGGAGAGTTCGGCGGTGGCGTCTGCGTGGGCGCCGCCGTTGGTATCGTCGGAAAGTGAACGGCAGGCATTTTTAGAGATGCTTGGCGGCGCGGTATCGGAGTCGGCGGCGAAAGGCATGGCGGAGAAAATAGTGGCGGGAGCGATGCGCCGGGAGCTGACTTTAGAAGCACTTGGGCAGTTGCAGCAAATTCCGGTGCTACAGTCCTTCGCGCAGAATTTTTTAAAAATACTTAATCAGACGGACGTCGACGTGAGTGATGTGGTGGGGGTGGTTGCGAAAGATTCGGCGCTTTGCGTGCGGATTTTACGCATGGCCAATTCGGTGTTAGTGAGTTCAGAGCGGCGCATTGATGATTTAGATTCTGCGGTGCAAATGCTGGGGTTGGGGCGGGTCCGCAAGGCGGCGCAAGCGCTCTTTATGTTGCGAGACGGTAAGCGGGTCGCGGACGGATTTGATTGGCGGCATTTGTGGATTCACGCGATTGCGACCTCGTCGATTGCGGAGGAGTTGGAGAAACGTTTGCGTGGGGAGGCCCCGCCGGCGCTCCATGTGGCGGCGCTGCTGCACGATGTGGGCAAGATTGTTTTGTCGACGGTAGCGGCCGACGAATACCGGGCGATTCTGGTGGCGACCTGGCAGGAGCGCGGGCGCCTGGAAGATCTTGAGCGGGCTCGTTTGGGGGTTGATCACCGTGAGGCGGGGGTGCTTTTTGCCCGGCAAAGCGGGATGGCGGAGATGGTGGTGCAGGCGATCGCGCACCACGATCAGCCGGAGCAAGCGAAGTCATTTCGCTTTGAGGTCGCGCTGATCTCGCTCGCGAACTACTTGAGCAAGGCTCATGGCCTGGGTTTTAGTGGATCGCGAATCGAGGCGAGCGACGGTGAGTTTGCGAATTTATCGGCATGGAAAATTATCGCGGAAAGAGTCGGTTATATGCCTGACGTGGAGGCGCTGGAGGCCGAGATGGTCCCATTTATCGGCGAGGTGCGGGCTGACTTGCGGGAGATGCGTGAGGCGAGCGAGCGCTGAGCGCGCGCTCGGCGTGGTGGCGTGATGGGTGGAGAGGTGGCGCGATGAGGCGGTGCGCCACGTGGGTTCGACGGCCAGAAAGTGGGCGGGCAACCACGACGCGTGGTCGCCGTCGGGGCGAAGGGACTGGGAATATTTTATGGAGGGGGGGGGTGGGCGGGCGATTTCGGGCTGGCGGGTCAGGGTGGGGCGGGTTTGCTCGCAAGCTATGGCACATGAACTCCCCGCGAGCGTGATTTCGAGCATCGGCTTTGTTGGGCGGAGTGGTGGCCAAGTAAAATCGTTGGCTGGATTTAAGAAAACGCATCACACGCTGCCGGATGCGGCGAATGCGGTGACGAATGCGTTTCTTGGGAAGATCTGCGAAGGGGAGTTGGCGGAGGCGGCGGAGAAATTATTTCAGAACTTGCGGGTGGGTCTTGGGTACAAGCGGAAAGAAATCTCTTTGAGCGTGACCAGCCCGTTGGCGGTAGTGGCGGCGAAAGATTTTGGGGTGGAGATTTTTTATGCGCTGGAGGAGCGCGCTCCCGAGCGTTACGCGGTGACGACGACGCTGCGGGATCTTCGTGACCTCGACCTTGCGCAGCGGGCGGAATTTGCCGCGATCTTCGCCGGTCGGTTTTCAGAGATTTCCGTGGCGCTAAAAAAAGGGGTGCGAGTTGAGGCGGTGATTGATGCGGTCGAGGCGCTGGACGGGGAGGGCGGGTTGGGAGTGGTGTATCCCTCGGATTACCGCGAATGCACGTTACGGGTGGAGGGGGTTGACGCGGAGGTGCGTTGTACGGGAGCAGCGCTGGAGGTGATTTTTCCGCGGGGCGAGGCGCCGGCGGAGTTGCTGACGATGTTTGCGGCGGTGCGGTCGGCTTTTCAGATCAGCAAATTTTTGCGTGGGTTGGTGGCATAAAAAAGCGGCGCCCGGAGAGGAGCGCCGCGCAGAGAGCGGGGGTCGCAGGAGCTGGCTGAAATTTTTACTGAATCATCTCGGCAACGAAGGCGCGCTCCTCTGCGAGTTCCTTGTTGGTGGCGGCAATTTTAGCCCGGGCGAAGTCATCCATGACATAGTCCGTGATGACCTCGTAGCTGCCGGGGGTGGTGGTCCGTACGGGCATGCCGGCCCAGACGTTGGCATCGAAACCGTAGCGGCCCTCGCTCTTGACGGCGATGGAGTGGACGGCGCCGGGGGTGACGAGCGAGCGGACATGATCGACGAGGGCATTGGCGGCGGAAGCTGCGGAGGAAAGTCCGCGAGCGGCGATGATGGCGGCGCCGCGTTTTCCGACGGTCTCGCAGAACGGGCCTTGGAGCCAAGCGGTATCAGTGATGGCGGTGGTCGCTGGTTGGCCGTTGATGGTGGCGTGGGCGAAGGCGGGGAACATCGTCGGGCTATGATTACCGTAGATGAAGATATTTTTGACGGCGGTGAGATCGGCGCCAGCCTTCTTGGCCAGTTGGGATTGAGCGCGGTTTTGATCGAGGCGGACCATGGCGGTGAAGCGCTCGGCCGGTAGCCGCTTGGCCTGAGACGCGGCGATCATGCAATTGGTGTTGGCGGGGTTGCCAACGACGGCGATGCGGGCCTCAGCGTCGGCGACCGCGTCGATGACCTGGCCTTGGCCGATGAAAATTTTGCCGTTATCCTTGAGCAGATCAGCTCTCTCCATGCCGGGGCCGCGTGGCTTGGCGCCGACGAGGAGACACCAGTGAGCGTCCTTGAAGCCGACCGCGGGATCGGAGGTTTGGACAATGCCCTTGAGAAGGGGGAAGGCGCAGTCGTCGAGCTCCATGGCGACGCCCTCGAGCGCCTTCAAGGCCTTTTCGATGGGAGCCTCGATCAGCTGTAGGATCACGGGCTGGTCAGGTCCGAACATCGCGCCGGAAGCGATGCGGAAGAGGAGGGAGTAGCCGATTTGGCCGGCGGCGCCAGTAACAGCAACGCGGATAGGAGTGATCATAGGGAATTAATTTTTAGCGCAGAAAATACGTTAAAGACACGGCATAAATTGCGTTGATGGGCAGGATTTGAGCCTGACCGAGGCGTGAGTGAAAGGAGGTCGGCGGCGCGGGGTGCGGCTAAAGGAGCGGCGAGTTAAAAGCGCGGTGCGAGCGCGGCGTGGATTTCGCGCACGAGATGGGCGGTGGTGGACCAGTCGATGCAGCCATCGGTAATACTGACTCCGTGGCGAAGCTGGTGCTTGGGCTGGGGGAACGGTTGGCTACCGGAGCTGAGGTTGCTCTCGATCATCGCACCCATGATGGACGTGTTGCCGGCGGTAATTTGGACGAGGAGGTCTCGCATGACGTCGGGCTGGCGCTCTGGATGTTTCGCGGAGTTATCGTGAGAGCAGTCGACGAGGACGGATTTAGGGAGACCAGCCTTGGCTAAAAGGCTCTCGATTTGCGCGATATGGACGGGTGAATAGTTGGGCCCGGAAGTGCCGCCGCGGAGGACCACATGGCAGTCGTGATTGCCGCGGGTCACGATGGCGGCGGCGTTCCCATCGAGGTTGATGCCGAGAAACGTCTGGGGTTGTGCGGCCGCCCTGATGGCGTTGATCGCGGCGTTGAAGGAGCCGTCGGTGCTGTTCTTGAAACCGAGGGGCATGGAAAGACCGCTCGCCATTTGGCGGTGAGTTTGGGATTCCGTGGTGCGGGCGCCGATGGCACCCCAGCACACCAAATCCGCGACATACTGCGGGGTGATGGGATCGAGGAATTCTGTCGCGGTGGGCAGGCCGAGATCGAGGACGTCGCGGAGGAAGGTGCGCCCGAGGCGCAGACCGGCGGCGATATCGTTGGAACCATCGAGGTGGGGATCCATCACCAACCCTTTCCAGCCGACGGTCGTGCGCGGTTTTTCAAAGTACACCCGCATGACGATGAGCACGCGGTCGGCGACCTCGCGGGACAAGGCGACGAGGCGCTGGGCGTATTCGCGGCCGGCGTCGAGATCGTGAATTGAGCAAGGCCCGATGATGAGCAGAAAGCGCCGGTCGTCGGTGAAGATGAGTCGTTGGATATCGCGGCGCGCCCGAGTGACGAACTCGGCCTGCGTTTCGGTTTTTGGCAACTCGGCCAACAAAGAGGCGGGTGAGGGCAATGGGCGAGTTTCCACGACGTTGAGGTCCGAAGTTTTCTGCATGAAAGTTTAGCTTGGGTTGGGGCGGCGGTGGCGTGCAAGCCTAGGAGTCGGTCGGACTTAGCCTCCGGAAAGCGTTGACGGCTAAATATTCGACTTTTTATCAGCTGATCGTCCCCAAGAATTGATTTCAGAGGCCTGGCGTTCACCCGTCCGAACGGCTGCCCGGCGCCGTGCGGAGGCGGGCCCGGTCAAAAAAAACAACGCCGGAGAATCGCTGGTTTGGCCTGCTCCCGGAAGGGTCGGACAGATTCGCTGGTCCGGTTTTAGCAAAAGAAATCTAGACGTTAACTTTTGGGGAGGAGGCTGGTCATGGCCGTTGATTCTTGGGCAATGGGCAAAAAAAGTGGCTCACCGTATACCCCTATACGGTGAGCCTTTGCTTTCTTAGTTACCCCAAAACTCCCCGCTAAGCGGGGAGAAGTGTTAAACTTACTGCGGAGGAATAGGCTTCCCTCGCCGCCGGTCAATAATTAGTTTTCAAATTCTATCACTTTTTTCTTAAAATACTCTATAACAGGATTTTAATGCCTATCACTATTTCTACTGCAGCGGCGTTTTATCGTTGGCGGCCGGGGGCTTGGCTGCGGGTGACTGGCCCGGATGCAGCGGTTTTTTTACAAGGGCAATTTTCCAATGACCTGCGCCAGCTGGGACCAGCGGGCGAAGTTTACGGACTCTGGCTTTCGTTGAAGGGTCGGGTGGTGGCGGACAGTTTTATTTTGCGGGGCGCGGTGGCTGGCGAGTGGTGGATCGGGAGTTATTTTTCCGCCGCGGCGGTGATACGCGAGAGATTGGAGAGTCACCTGATTGCGGACGACGTGGTGATTGAAGATTGCACGGGGGAATGGTCTGGTATCACAATTTTGAATACTGAAGCAACGGCTTGGTCGTGGGGCTGGGCCGCCGGGGCGGACCGGTTTATTTTTTCTGGGCGGCGGGGAGGAAGTGATGTGGTGGAGTGCGTTTATCGCGATGGGGCAGGCGAGCCGCCGGGGGTGGTGGCGGGTGGGGTGGAGGTGGGGGATGCCGCGATGAAGAGCCGTCGGCTTGCCTCGCGGATTCCGGCGGTGCCGGCGGACGTGGGGCCGGGGGATTTGCCGAATGAGGCGGGGCTGGAGCAAGTGGCGGTTTCGTACACGAAGGGTTGTTACCTGGGGCAGGAAGTGATGGCGCGTCTCAAGTCGATGGGGCAAGTTCGGCGGCGACTCGTGGGGGTGAAAGGTGTTGCGGGAGTGTTGCCGGCGACGCCCGCGCCGCTGTTTTTGGGGGCAAGGCAGGTGGGTGACCTGCGCTCGGTGGTGGCGGATGAGTTGGGCGGGTGGATGGGCTTGGCGATGGTGTCGTTATGGCAGGTTCCGGCTGGATCAACGTTAGCGCTGGCGGCGGGTGCGGACGCGGCGGCGGTGGTTTTACTGGAATCATGATGACAGAGCAGGAGCAACTCACGGAGCTCTGTGTCCGTCTGGGGGCGCCGTCGGTCCAGGCCTCGACGATGGCGGCGCAACTGCTGAAACGCGCCGATCAAATTGCCGCGGAGCGCGGGGTGGCGCGGGAGCAGGCGCTTAAAAATTTGTTAGAATTGATGATCAAGGGCCGCGCGGGCGAAGTGCCCGCGTCGTGGGCGGCACGGTCGGGGCCGCTGTCGTGAAAGAGGGAGGGGGGCGGCGCGGGCCGGTGCGATGGTCTGCCAAGGTGCCCGTCGCATTCGCACAGATGGCTTCGTGAAAGAGGGCGGAGGGCGGGCGGCTGCGGTGGTGCCGGCGTGGAGAGAAGGTGGCTGGCGAGTCTTCCGGCTTTAGAGTTCGACCTCAGGAGAGGTGCGGTTTTTGGTGGGGCTTTGATGAAATCGGCACTATTTAATAGGTTTCAGCTCACCTTTGGTGTCACGCCCGAGTTTGTGGCGCGTGCGCCTGGGCGGATTGAGTTTTTGGGTAACCACACTGATTACAATGGCGGCACGGTTTTGGGTGTGGCGATTGATCGGGCGGTTTGGGTGGGGTTGACCCGGCGGTCGGATGGTCGGCGGCGGTTTGCGAGTGATCAGCGGGTGGGCCTGGTTGATTTGGCTGCGGGTGCGATGGAGAGGACGACGGGCGACGCGTGTTGGGTGAACTATCCTCTGGGCGTGCTCGCGGCGTTTCCGAACTTTGGGTTGGCGGCACCGGCGGGCTTTGATTTTTTGGCGATGACGGATCTTCCGGTCGGGGCGGGTCTCAGCAGCAGTGCCGCGCTCGAGTTGGCGTCGGCCTGGGTTTTTGCGGTGGCCGGGGGCGCCTCGCCCGAACGCGAAACGCTGGTGAAGGTGGCGCGGTGGGCGGAGAACGAATTTGTCGGCGTGCCGTGTGGTCTCCTTGATCAAGGGGTCGTGGGGTTGGGGGCGAGAGATCAGCTCGTCTGGATAGATTGCCGCGGTCCGCATTTCGCGATGATTCCGCTTCCGGCGGGTGCACATTTTTGGGTATTTAATACACCGACGCGCCACGCGCTGGTGGATGGCCTCTACGCGGAGCGGCATCGTGAGTGTCGGTTGGCGGCGCGGGCGCTTGGGGTGGCGCAGCTGGTTGACGCGAACCTCGCGGGCGCGGACTGGGAGCAGGTGGCGGGGCTTTCCTCGGTGGCAGCGAAGCGGGCCCGCCATGTGGTTGAGGAAATTGCGCGAGTGGGTGCGGCGGTGGCGGCGTTGCGGCAAGGGGATCTCGCGGTGGTCGGGCGTCTGCTCACGGCCTCGCACCGGAGCTCGCAGCGGTGGTTTGAAAATAGCACGGTGGAGCTAGATTTACTGGTGGATACCTTGGAGAATCACCCGGGGGTATGGGGCGCGCGGTTGACGGGAGGAGGCTTTGGCGGTGCGGTGATGGCGATGACGATGGCAACCTTTGACGAAGACGACGCGCGGCGAGTGGGCGAAGTCTGTGCGGCGCAGTGGGGGACTGCGCCGGAGAGCATGCATCTCCGGACGGGCGATGGCGCTGGGCTGATCTGAGCCGGCTTTTTGCTGCGATGACCTTTGTTCAATTAAACCGAGCGCGTCGTTTGCTCTGCGAGTTGCAGAACCATATCCGAGATACTCTGGTGGCGGCCCGGGTACGGCAGGCGGGAAAGTTTACGCGGATTGCCGCGGTTACGGCAGCGGATACGATTTATTATGTGGATCGGCTGAGTGAGGAGGCGATTTTGGAGTGGTTTGAGGAGTTCTGGCCCACGGCGTGGCCGGTTGAGTTGGTGATGGAAGGTTTGGTGGAAGGTGCGACCACTTATCCGCGGGGCACGCCGGTGGGGCGGACGGCGTTGAAATGTATCATTGATCCGATTGATGGCACGCGTGGGGTCATGTACGACAAGCGTTCGGCGTGGATTTTGGCCGGGCTGGCGCCGCAGCGGGGGGCGCGGACCCAGCTGGCCGATATTCTGGTCGCGGCGATGACGGAATTTCCGACTGCGAAGCAAAGTCTGGCCGATCAAGTGAGTGCGGTGGTGGGTGGAGGGGTGATCGCGCAACGCTTTGATACGGTGAACCGGACGTGGCGCCGGTGGACTCCGCGGCCCTCGCGGGCGACTGATTTTGAGCACGGGTTTGCCTCGATTGCGCGATTTTTTCCGGAGGGCAAAGGATTGCTCGGGGCGGTGGAAGAGGCGCTCTGGCGGGAGCTCGGGTTGCTGGGCAAAAGCGGTGGCCAGTTGGTTTTTGATGATCAATATATTAGTACGGGCGGCCAGTTGTTTGAATTGATCTCGGGCCACGACCGCATGCTGGGTGATCTACGGCCCGCCGCGTATTTGAAACTAGGATACTCGAGTGCCTCGCTTTGCTGCCATCCGTATGACATTTGCATCGCTTTGATCGCTCGCGAGGCGGGATGCTTGATCGAGGCGCCCGATGGCCGGGCCTTGCGCGTGCCGCTGGATACGACCACCCCGGTAGCGTGGATGGGCTACGCGAACGTGGCGCTCGCGCGGACCGTGCGCCCGGTGCTCCGGCGGATCATGGCGGAATACTTTTGAGTGGCCGCTGGTGGTGGTGCCGCGGCGTCAGAAGAGTGGGTTGAGGGTGTCGAACCAAGCGCTGACCCAAGGGCGGGCGCCGAGAAAATAAAGCGCGGCGGCGGCGGCCAACATGGGGCCGAAAGGGATCTGGGCGCCGAATCCGAGAGGAGCCGGTTCGCCGTCGGGGGTCTCTGATCGGGGGGCGGCGGCGGCGGTCTTCCCGGTGAATTTCTGCCACGTCCAAGCGAGTGCGACCCAGACGGTGCCGATGGTGGCGCCGCCGAAGAGGGCAAAGAGGGCGCCCTGCCAGCCGCAAAACGCGCCGATGGCGCCGATGAATTTTACATCGCCGAAGCCCAGCGCCTCTTTTTTGAGGAGCACCTCGGCGAGCAGGGCGATCCACAAAACCAAGCCGGAACCGACCAGCAAGCCCTGGAGGGAGCAGACCAAAGCGCGGAGGCTCGCCAGCATGAAATATTCATGATCCTGGCCGTGGAGCGCGGGGATGATGGCAGAGAGGAGAACACCGACAACGCCCAACCCCAGGGTGAAGGCATCGGGGATGATGAAGTGGTCCAGATCGATGAACGTCGCCGCGATCAGGCCGCTGATAAAAATCCAACCGCAGAGGGCGATGAGGGGAGGAAAGAGCAGCCAGCAGGCGACGAAAAGCAGGGCGGTGAGTAACTCGATCGAGGGGTAGCGGGCGGAAAAATTCCGGCCGCAGCAGCGGGCGCGACCGCGCAGCAGGAACCAAGAGAACACGGGGATGTTATCGTACCAGTGGATCGGTTGGCCGCAGCCGCAATGGGAGCCGGGAAAGACGATGGATTTATCCAGGGGTACGCGATAGATGACGACGTTGAGAAAGCTGCCGATGCACGCCCCGAAGAGACCGACCGCCAGTGGAAAGAACCAAGGAAAGGCGGCGGAGATTTGGGTGTAGTCGAATGGCATCTGGGTTTAGGTGATCGCAAAGGCGCGGAGCAGGGCACGTTTACGAGGGATGCGCCAGCGAATCATGAGTGACCGGTGCGGGACGCCATCGCGGCGTGCGCCGCAGCCGTCATGAGCGGCGCCGTCCGAGGCGCGGGAATACCGGTCCAGATCTCGAGGGCTTTGGCGCCCTGGTGCACGAGCATGGCGAGGCCATTGGCGTAGGGCAGGCGCTGGGCGGCGGCGGCCCGCAGCAATGGGGTCGTGGCGGGGTTGTAGATCATATCGAAGACGGCGGCCGGTTGTGGCAGGCGGCGGAGGTCGACCGGGAGCGGGTCGGTTTCGCGCAGGCCGGCGCTGGTCGCGTTGATGACGAGGCTGCTCGCGGGCAGATCGGGCGGTGGGGCGGAGGGATCGAAGCCACGCACGTCGATACCGTGGGCGAGGGGGGCGAGCGCCAGAAGTAATGACTGCAGATTTGCGGGGGTGCGATTGGCGATGGCGAGGGAGCGGCAGCCCTGTTGCAGGCATTCGACGGCGGCCCCGCGAGCGGCCCCGCCCGCGCCGAGCAAAATAATCGGGCGATCGGTGAGTGCGAGGCCGAGGTTCTCTTTGAGGGCACTGGCTAAACCGTAGCCATCGGTGTTGAAACCACGCCAGCCTTGGTCGGTCCGCAGGAGGGTGTTGACGGCGCCGACGGGGCGGGCCCCCGCGTCGATTTCGGCGATGACGTCAAACGCGAGCATCTTGTGGGGCACGGTCAGATTGACGCCGTGGAATTGTTTGGTGTGAAGCAGCTCCAAGGCGCGGGGCAGGTCATCGGGATGAACTTCGAAGCGAAAATAACGCCAGTCGGCGAAGCGGGCGTTCTCGCGGGCCAAATCGGCGAGCGCGGCATTGTGCATGGCCGGGCTGATCGAGTGTTTGATCGGGTGACCGAGAACGGCGAGCGCGGAGCCGGCGTAGGACCAGTCGGTCAGTTCGCGCAAGGTAAGAGGATCGGGAGCGGTCATACCGGTTTTAGACGGGGGGATGGCTCGGGTTCTCGTTGGCGGGTGGCGTGCATCATTACGAGCGGCCAGTGGGTTGAAGGCATGGCTTCAGTCGACGCCCGGGCGGGCGTGCGTAGCGTGAAATTCATCGACAAAGCGGCTGAAAAGTTGCGCGCGCGCGGGGTCGCCGGCGATGGTGTAGTGGCTCACGAGATTCCGGCAGCTGCGGCAGAGCACCTCGCGGACGGTGGTGGGGGTAAAATCGGTGGGCTGCAGGTTGATGCGGTTATCCTTCATGAGTGCACTAATTTCCTCGCGATCGAGAAAAACTCCGCGGCTAAATGCATCGATGAAGAAAGGCGGGTCCTCGTCGAAGCAACCGACGATGAAGTGGCCGGGTAAGCCGACCGGCTGAAGAGGTAGCCCGAGCCGAGCGCTGACCAACAGGTAGACGAGGCAAAGTGTGAGGGGGACTCCGGTGCGCCGGGCGAGGACCTGGTCGATGAAGCTATTTTTGGGATCGGTGTAGTTCTCGGTGTTGCCGTGAAACGCCCACTCGTGAAAGAGCACGCGGTTGAGAATTCGGCATTTTTCTCGAGTGCTGGCCGGTTCGACGATGAGTTCGCGGCAGCGGGTGGCGATGGCGTCGAGCGCGTTGCAGGCTTTGGAGGGGTCGAAGCGGGGTGTCGCGATTCGCGCCATGAGAAACGCGCCTGATTCCAGTTCGTATTTTCGTGAGTGGATGAAGTGGGAAAATTCGGCGACGGGGTCCCCTCGATCGAGGCCCTGGAGGAACTGTGCGGCGTGTCGAGCGAGGGCGGCGTCGGGTCCGTGGGTGATGGTGTGGAGGAAGGCGGTGGCGGCGGGCCCCCGGCTTTTAAATTGTGCGAGCAGGGCTTGGCGGACGGTGGGCGCAGGATCGTCGAGCAGGCGGAGAAAAGCGGCGGCTTCGGTCGTTGGGAGCGGTGCAATTTCCACAGGACGGAGCGCAGAAACATTTTCCTTAGGGCGCAACAGGGAAACGGTTGGTGGCGTTAAAAACCGGTCTGGTGGCGGGAGAAGCGGTTAAAGTGCCACGGGGGTTCCCCGCGCGCCGAAAAGGGCGGTGCCGACGCGAACCAGCGTGCTGCCGGCCGCGATGGCGAGTCCGAAGTCGCCGCTCATGCCCATGGATAACGTGGTGAGGGGAGTGTGGTAGCGTCTGGTGAGATCGTCGCGGAGCATGCGGAGATTCGCGAAGGTGCGCTCGGCGTGGGCGGAGGTTTCGGCAGAGGTCGCCCCGAGAGGCGCGATGGTCATCAGGCCGTCGACGCGCAGATATTTTTGAGCGAGCGCGGCCTCGAGCAAGCGAGGGGCGTCCTCGAGTTCGGCCCCAAATTTAGCGGGATCTTGCCCGGCGTTAATTTGCAGGAGAATGGGGAGCACCTTGTCCAGTTCGGTGGCGGCGCGGCCGAGGTGTTGGATAAGTTTATCGCGGTCGACGCTCTGAATGCGGTCAAAGTGCTGGGCGGCCAGTTTGGCCTTGTTGGTTTGCAGATGGCCGATGAGTTCCCAGCGGAGTGATCGGGCGGCGCCGGTGGTTTGGCCGCGTTTTTCCGCACTCTCCTGCACCCGGTTTTCGCCCACGCCGAGCAGGCCGTACCGCGCGACGTACTCGGCCGCGGCCGCTGGATGGGTTTTCGTGACGGGAAGTAATTCGATTTCGGCGGCCACCCGGCCCGCTTGGCGGGCAGCGGCGGCCATCGCCGTCACAATCGAGTTGGCGCGATCGACAAACTCCGGATAATCGATTAGCATAACTTTAGTATTTCTAATTAGGCATTTACGAGAAGAAGGAATTTCCTAGCCTGCCCAGAACAACGCCAGCTTATCATGCAGATCGAAAATTTTAAAATCTTTGCCGACCTTGTAGAAACGAAAAGTTTCTCAAAGTCCGCGAAGCTAAATGGGATTACCCAATCCGCAGTGAGTCAGCAGGCCCGTGCGATGGAGCGACATTTCAAGACATTGCTGATCGATCGGAGCCAGAAGCAGTTTCAATTGACGCGGGAGGGGCAGCGCGTGTATGACGCGGCGAATGAAGTGTTGCACACCTATGAGAAATTGTTGTCCGAGTTGCAGGAGCTGAAGAAAGTCATCAGCGGCACGATTCGGATTTCGACGATTTACTCGATTGGCCTGCACGAGTTGCCGCCGTTTATCAAAAAATTCTTACATGATTTTCCGGCGGTAAATGTGCGCGTGGAGTATCGTCGTTCCAACCTTGTGTATGAGGATATTCTGCACAATTCGGTGGATTTTGGTTTGGTGGCGTTTCCGGTGAAGCAGCGGCAAATCGAGGTGCTGCCCTTCCGTGATGATCATCTCGTGCTCATCACGCATCCTCAGCATGCCTTGGCGAAACGCACTGAAATTGAGGTCAAGGATCTCGCGAACCAGAAGTTTATCGGTTTTGACCCGGATATTCCGACGCGAAAGGCCGTCGATATTATTTTTAGGGAGCATAAGCTTGAGATCGAGCCAGTGATGGAGTTCGACAACATTGAGACGGTAAAGCGTGCAGTGGAAATTGACCACGGTATCGCGATTGTGCCCCAGGCGACCGTGGTGCAGGAAGCGCGGCAGGGTTCGTTGTCGGTGCTCCACTTTAAGGGCAAAGAGTTTACCCGGCCGCTGGCCATTCTGCATCGCAAGGGCCGAGTGCTGACGCCGGCGATGAAGAAATTCATTGAAATCCTGGGCCTCGATTTACCCGAGACACGCGAAGCGGGCGGGCGGGGAACGTGAGTAGAAATTCGCTAAGAAGATTTGCGGTAGGGGCGAGCGAGGGCATCTATTGGTGGTTATTTTAATTATGAATTACTCCCGCAGCGGTTGGTTACTTACCTCTTTGCTCGTCACGCTAGGGGCGACGGCGTGTTCTCGACAGCCCGAGACGGTTGCTGTGCAACAAGCGTCAACCGGCCAGGCGGCCGCGGCGGTGCCGAGTACGGCCGCCGAGCTTCCCAAGTATGGACCGGCGCCGGCGTGGAAGTTGCAGGATCTTAACGGGCAGGTGGTCAGCTCCGAGCAGTTTAAGGGGAAGGTGGTGGTTATTGATTTTTGGGCGACGTGGTGTGGTCCGTGCCGATTGGAGATTCCGGGTTACATTGAGCTGCACCGGAAATATGGTGCGGAGGGGTTAGTGGTGATTGGAGTTTCTCTTGATCAAGGCGGCTCCGAAGTGGTCAAGGCCTTTGCGGGGAAGATGGGCATTAATTATCCGCTCTTGATGGGAGATGAGTTGATTCAGACGGCGTTTGGTGGGCTGGAAGCTATCCCGACGACGTTCGTGATTGATCGGACTGGCCAGGTTCGGCATCGGAAGGTGGGTGCCGCGGAGGCCGCCGAGTACGAGAAGTCGGTTTTGGCGGTGCTGCGCGAAAAGGTCTAAGCGGGGCGGGAGGGTTCGCGGCGGCGCTGGTCGTGCTTCTGGCGAACGAGGTGGAAGCGCTCGGTTAAGCGCATGGGCGGAAGCCCTTGATGGCCGGCCACCGGGCGGGGGCGGAGCCGCGGTGGTGCGGTTGGGAATTTTGGGGAAACGGGCCGCCAGGCGGAGCGGCCGGCCGGGGTGGTGGCGATCAATTTTCGCGCGGTGGGCGACCATCGCGAAGCGCGTTCCCATGGCTGGCGAGACGAGCGTGATCGGGCCCGCAATTTGGGCGAGCGATGCGGCGCGGCGAAGATCGTGGCGCGAGCTTTCTTTGGGCAGGCTCGGTACCGAGAGCCTTCGCCTTGGGCGCGGGTGGCGCTCGTGTCGGCCAATGACGGCGTGCGAATGAGCGTGGAGGCGGGTGTGGCCAATAATTTGAAGAAAAAATTTCGCGAAGTGCGCGGTGGGTTCGTGCGGGCAATAGATCTTATCTGGTGGTGGATAAATTATTCGGATCCGGTTTGCCCTAAAGTTTGAAGCCCGTGAAAATCCTTGGGGTCAGGACGATACCCCAGAAAAAATTGCCATGCCGCTGCCGCCCCTCACCCCATTCTTGCCGACGGTGATAAACACGGGTCCTTGGCTGGCCGGGTACTCGCTCAACGAGTTAAAAAAACGGATACGCACGGAGCGGATCGTCCTGCCGATATGTTCGCTGGGAACCCCTGCGGAAGAACTGGCGGACCTCGCGCCGCTCGTGCTCCCGCCGTTGTACCATGAAGCGCTCGATGCTGATTTGAAACTCGCGGTGCAATCGCAAATCCGCCGATGCTTTCCCTTCTGCGCGGGAACGCGCGGGCACGCGGATTTTTGCGGCTCGTTCGAGTGCGTCGAACTTCCGGCCCGCCGGCGCGCGCCGCCCGTTTGGGGGCCAAAAATTCTCGCCTTTAGTATCGACACGGCGGTCGAGCAACACGGTCCGCACCTGCCGCTCGCCACGGACACGATGCAGAGCTACGCCATCTTGCACCAACTGGCGGCCGAAACCGACGGCTTGGTGGTCGGGCCGCCCGTTGACTATGGGCATTTGACCTGGGGACTGCCCTTTGGCTTGAGTATCGATCTCACGCCTCCGCTGGTCACGCGATATGTTCGCCGGTTTATAGACGCGGTCGTCGAGTGGATGTCGCCAAGATCCCTCTACATTGTCGACGTGCACGGCTCGCCGGCGCACCGCCTTGCGGTCCAAGAAGGCATGCGCGGCAGTCGTGGCCCGCGCGGAGTATTCCGGTGGCTGTATGAGCCGCTCGCGGACGTGACCAGCGCCTGCGGCGATCAGCATGCCGGCGGGGTCGAGACGGCACTCGTCGAGCATATCAGTCGCGACCTCGTCGATGACCGCTGGTGGCCCGGTCGGCGGGCGGAACTCGCCGCCGGGCAAATGACGATGGCCGAGGCGATTGAGCTCAGCGGTGATCAGCGGCGCTTCATTGCGGAGGTCGAGGGGCACGCTTACAACGGCATCATTGGTCGCATCGACAATTACGGCGCGCTCAACGCGAGCGAGCTCATGAACCGCATGCGGGCGGTTGCCCGCGAAGACGTGAACGGCCTGCTGAGTTAGTTGGGGAGGGGGGGCTGGAAAGAGGGACAGGCTTTGGGGTTTGGGCTTGTTGGTGAGTGAGTGGCAGCGCTTGCCTGCACGGCAGTTGGTGGCAGAGCACTTGCCGGGGTGCGGTGCTCATCCGGCTCATGATTACCGGGTTGCTTGGCTATCGGTCGGGCCCGCGCGCAATTTAATGAAGGGACGCCTGTCAGACGCGGATGAAGATTTTCTTTTGATAAAGGAAATAGAGGAGGCCCCACACGAGGGCCAACGCGCCGAAGCTTTCGAGGATGCCGTGCCATTTCACATCCAGCGGGGCGTATAGTCCCGCGAACAAGAGTCGCGACGTGTAATTAAAATTCACCAGCCGGTGGAGCAGGTAAATCGTCAGGCTGTTCATGCCAATCACGACAAAAAAGAAGGACCATTTTTTGAAATTCAGGAGATCGATGAGACCGTAAAAAGCCGCCATGAAAACAAAGGAGAGGCCCGCCGTCAGCAGAATGAAGGAACTGCTCCAGAGGCGTTTCGCGATGGGGAAATGAAGGCTCCAGATCAGCCCGAGGGCGACACAGACGGCCCCGGCGATGAGCAAGCGTGCGAACTTTTTTCGGTCGGTGCTCGTGTTATTCTGGAGGATTTCTCCGGCGAAAGCGCCGAGCAGCGTGAGGCAGATGGCCGGAAATTGCGTGAGGAGGCCGAGTTCATCGAACGTACGCTGGAGGAGTCGGCCTGGGAGAAACGTGCGATCAAACCAGCCAACGAGATTTCCATCGAAGGAAAGATCACCTGCGCCGTGGCCGGGGACCGGGATTAACATGAGGGCGGCGTAGTAAGTGAGGAGGACCCCTCCGACAATGGAGAGCCTGCGCCGGGAACTGACGTTAAGATACAGGACGACGGTAACAAATCCGGCTAGGCCGATCCGGCCCAAGACGCTGCCGAGTCGGATATGAGGCCAGTCGAAAAAAGGGAAAGGGGCATTTTTGTCCAACATGCCCAACCCGATCAAGATTAGCATGCGGAAGAAGGCTTTTCTATATAGCTCGTTTTTGGATATTCCCTGCTCCAAAGCCCTGCTGAGGGAAAACGGAATGGAGACGCCAGCGATGAATAGAAATAGTGGGAAAATGAAATCGTAGAAAGTGAAGCCAAACCAAACTGGATGCTGAAACTGACTGGCCGCGGCATCGACCCAGGCCAAGCCGGTTTTGCCCTTAAGTTGGTGGAATAATGCGTCGGCTCCGGAAATGAGGAGCATGTCGAAACCGCGCAGCGCATCGATGGAGACCAAGCGCTTGGGGCTAAGGGAGGGTTGGGCATTCATAGAGAAATGGGGCTAGGAAAACGGGATGGACGGCAACCGGTTCAGGCGGAGAGGGGCCGTGGCTGGCGGGAGCTAGGCATCAGCATCAGGAAGCGTGGATCTGACGCGCGACGCGGTTCGCGGAGCGGGTCGCCGCGTCCTGGCCCCAGGGGAGATTATCGAACGCGGCGCCGACGAAATGGACGCGCCCGACGGGTGCGATGAGATGGGGCCAGATATTTTTGAGCTGGCCGAAGGGAAAGGCGAGGCGTTCGCAGCCAAGGGCGAGGGGTTCCTCCTGCCACCATTGGTGGACGATGCACTGCTCGATCGTGTCCGGTTTTTTGCCGGGATAGAATTTACGGAAGGCCGCGATGGTTTCCTCGGGCGTCTGTACTGGCTGACCGCTACCCATCAGCACGCGCCGCGCACCGGGGACCTCGGCGGCCGTCTCGTACACGAGGCCCATCTTCGCATCGCCCGTTTCGAGATTGATGCTGGGCACGTCGTCCTTCCAGAAGGCATCGCGGGTCACGAGCAGTACGCGCGACTGCATACCCATCGGCGTATTTTTCAGTGCGAACGCCTTGGCCTCCGGCCAGGCCGGCGTGATCGCGATGCGCGGCAGCACGAGGGGCGAGACAGCGAGGACCAGATGATCCGCCGTGAGCGTGTGCAGGGTGTTCGCTTGTTTGAAATGCACCGTGACGGAGGAGTCGTGGTGTTCGATGGCGGTGACCTCGCTATGGCGGCGCACCCGATCGCCGAGCTTGGTGGCAAAGGTGTCTGGCAGTAATTGGTTACCGCCTTTGAGGTGAAACACGTCTCGTTTGAAGGCGGGCAGGCCGCGCATTTGGGGGATAGCCGCTTGCCATATTTTAAAAAGTGCGGAGGCGCTCCGGGTGGGCTGATTGGGGGTCTGATGGCGCTCGGTGGCACCCATGAAGCGGGCGGCCGCGGTCGAAAGGCCCGCGTCGGCTAGCACGTCGCCGAGCAGCTGGTGATCGAGTTCGTCCAACCCGATGCCGAAGGGTTGATACTCGTCTTGGAACTTCGCGATATACGGCGAGAGGTAGAGCATCGACAGTTCATGCCAGCCGCGCTCGCGGATCCAGCGGATCTCGCCTGCATTGAACCCCAAATTGGCGAGGACGGTTTTGTCGGTGAGCTGACTTTCGTTGAACCACTGTCCGTCGATTTTCCGATACATATTCTGCCGTCGGGCCCATGGGAGTACGGGGAGGTCGAACTTCTCCACGTACCTTCGGTAGTCGTCGTAGCCGGGGTTGGTGAAGTGCTCCGCGCCGACATCGGCGTAGAGGCCGGCTGGCAGCGGGTCGCGGATCGTCTTCACGTGCCCGCCCGTGCGGCGCGAAGCTTCCAGCAGGGTCACCTCATGGCCATGCTCCATCAACTCGTATGCGCAGCACAGACCGCCGATGCCTGCACCGACGACGAGCACACGTTTCGGCCGAAACGATGCCGCCCGCAGAGAGGCGGCTCCGCTCGCGAGCAGCCAGGCGCCCGCAGTTTGGAGGGCTGCCCGGCGGGTGATCGAGGGGTTCATGCGGAGAGGTGCAACGGAGGCCCAGCCCTGAAAGCTGACGCGCGAAACGGGGCCGACGTGACGCGCCGATCAGAAGGTACCCTTCACGCCGAAGACCCAGTTGTCGCCGTATTCCTCGGCTAGACGGAGATACTTCTGCTTGCCCTCCTGCACGCCCAAGGGCGACTCATAATAAAGATCTTTCTGGTTGGTGATGTTTCGGGCCTGCACGTAAAGCGAAGCGTAGCGGGTCAGCTTCCAATTGAGCGTCAGGTCGAATTTCGTCATCGCGCCCCAGATGCGGCCGTACGTGCTTTCACTTGGACGATCGTCGATCCAGATCATGCTGATCGAACCATTGAACCGCTGGTAGGCATAGCCGAGGCGGGACGTCACGCGGTGCGGGGCGACTTTGATGCGCCGCTGGTTCGCGTAAGCACGGGCGTAAGTGAGTGCAACGTTGACGCCCCGCAGGTATTCACTCGGCAGGAAGCCGAGCGTCTGGTTGTAAGCGAGGTCCATGCTCCGGAATTTTTGAAATTCTTCGCTATTGGTTGTGGACCGGAAGATATAGTTAGAGAAGTCGGGATCACTGACGCCGAACTGGGTGGGAGTATAATCGTTCGACTGGATGAAGTTTCTCGCCTCGTCCTGCGAAAGGCCGATCGAGAACTGACCGGGTGAAGTCCCCCCGAAATAATAGCCCAAGCGGGACTGGAAAACGCGGTGGTATTCCGGTTGCAGATTGGGATTGGGTGCTGAGACGACTCGCGTGCTCTCGTTAATGGACCACAAGCCGGTGAGATTATCGATGGGCGGGCGGGAGATTCCCTTATTGACCCCGGCCTGAAACTCGAGATTCGGAAGGATTTGATATTTTACGAGGAAGGAAGGGAAGCCGTTGTGGTAGCTGGAAGTGCGGATCGCGCGCGGCTGGCTCATGTACATGTATTGCATTCCGGCGATAGTGAGTGGCCGGCCGTTGAGTGTACCAGGTGCGTTCAAGGCGTTGGCAAAAGGGGAGAGCAGCAACTGGGTACGGGTCAGGGGATCGAACTCATTGAGGGTGTTGGTGGTTTCTTCGACGCGTACGCCAAACCGCACCTGCATCTTGGCGGTCAGGCGCACATCGGCCTGCGAATAGGCGGCGTTGACCGTCTGCCGGAAATTACGAGCGTTGGCGATGTAGTCGGTATAGTAATTTTCTGGTGTGCTTGAATTCACGAATAGGTCCGGGCGTGAGTGGAACAGGTCGGCCATCGCCGAGCGGTTCACGCGTGGCAGCACGCTCTGCTGGCCGTTGATGTTGATGGTGGTCAGCGCGTTGGTCGTGCCCATATCGAATGGGTACTTTGAGATAAATTCGGGACCGACATTCGCCCAGTTGCCGAAGGTTCTAATGACATTTGCGCCGGTAATGGGATCGACGGAGGTCGTGTTTCCACCGGGCCCATTATACGACCAGATATTGGTCGCTCGGTGATCGTTGTTCTTGCGGGTTTCCTCATCCCACTTGCCGCCAAACTTTATGACAGTGGGAAACTTTTCCGCGAACGGGAGGGTCCACCGTGCGTTGAGGATGCCGGTCCATTTCTCGGTGGTCCACGTGCGATCGTCGTTGGTCACGCGGGTGCCGCCGACGCGACCATCGGTGGCGGCCGTGCCGGTGATGTTGTTCCAGTTGCGGAGGTCGAGCCAATCGGGGCCGGAGTTCTGGCGAATGGTCCACTCCCACGACTGCGCATTCGGGCGTGTGGCGGTCCAGCCGCCCGGCAAAGTGCCCGCTTCAACTCCAGCGAAACCGCGCTCGACGGCCTCGTAATTATTAACGGAACGGGAAAAGGCGCCCGCCCCGTCGATTACCCAAGAACCGATCTTGTATTCGAATTTTGGGGAGATTTGTCGGGTGTAGGCGAGTTTCGTGGACGCCCCGCCGCCGTTAACGACCGCGGAAGCCGTGCTGGTCGCGGTACGAGGAGGGGCCACGACCGTGAGCATACCATCACCGCCGACGGTTGAGCGGCCGGTGTTCCCATTGGCGTTGTCGGTGCCGGCGACGAAGCCGAAATTGCGGCTCCAGAACTCACCTTCGAAGTAACTATAGATCGTGTTAAGCGACAGCGTGAGGCTCGGGGTTACCTTCCAATCGGCGGTCAGGAGTAGCCCGTCTTTGATGATGAATTTTCCGCCGTCCTGTATGTCGATCTGGCGAACGACGGCTGGCCGTGGATCCGTCGCCGACTTATCGGCGCGGTTGTAACTCATGACGATGGGGTTTTCCTCCGTGTAGGAGTGGGCGTGGCTGTAGCTCGCGAGGATGCCGAAGCGCTGGTTGAAGAACGACTCCGAATAGCCGATCTGCCAGTTTGGTTTCCACCGGTAGGCCGGCTGGTCCCGCGCATCGGGTACTTTTTTGAGGGTGTATTCCTCGCCGTTGAAGTTTGCGCCGAAGTTGTAATCGAAAATCCGGCCTTTCCGGTCGAACGCACGTTTCGTCTTCATATTGATTGTTCCCGCCGGTGAGTCCGCGTCATTCTCGGGACTGGCGGTGCGGTTAATCTCGATCGAATCGATGGCGGTGATGGTGAATCCCTCAAAGCTCGTGGCCCGCGAGGAGGAACCGCCCCCGCGATTGGCGTCGGCACTCGCGCTGCGCATGCCATCGAAGGAGACGCCCACGTATTGCCCGTCCATGCCGCCGAGCCGTGGTCCGCGCGCCTCGGACTCCACGTAATCAAGGTCTACGCCCGGGAGATATTTCAGAAATTCACCGACGTTGCCATCAGCCACGTCGCCAAAAATATCCGACGATACCGTCGTCGTGATGTTCATGTTGCGCCGCTGTGCCATGATCGCTTTCGAATTGCCCTCCCGCTCGCTCGAGACGGTAAACGCAGAAAGTTTGATCACTTCTCCCTCCCTCCGCGGGCCTTCCGCGGTACTGGTCAGGTTAATTTCCCGCACGGCCGACTGGCCCGCCGTGACGGTAAAGGTTTCTCTCGCGGTGTTGTAGCCCGTGAAAGTCACCGTGATCGCGGCTGGGCCGAAGGCGACATGGTCGAACCGGAAAGAGCCGTCGCTCTCCGTGTACGTCACTTGGTTAGTGCCATCGAGCTGAACCTCGGCGTTGCGGACGTAGTGATGGGCGGCGGGGTTATACACGCGGCCCTGAATGGAGCCATGGCCGGGAGACTGGGCTGGCAGCGCGACGGACAGGAGCAGACCGAGTAGGACAAGAGCGATGAACTCTGTCGGCGAGCGCCGACGGTGGAGTGAGGTGAATTTCATAAGCAACCATGGGCTTGGGTTAAACAGCAGCGGGAGTCTGCTGAAGATGAGGTAACTGATCAGTTACCTATTTGCCAATTGGCCCGCAAGTAAAGTTAAATTGCGGTGAGGCTAATTTTCCCGGAAACAGGTAAATTCGGGGTGTCGATGAAACCTTCCAGCCAAGAGAATTGCTCCGGGAAAAGTTCCTCGGCCTGATGGGCATCACGCCCGACTGCCTACCGAAAGACGCGAAGCGGTCGCACCGGCGGAGCAATGAAATTGTGAATGAGAAGCGTCGTATCACGGCTGAAACCGATCTTCACCTCTGCGCCTGTTTTGGACTGGCGCCGGGCTCCGGCCGGCGCGGGCAACTGGCCGAAGTCTGACGCGAGGCGTTCACCAGCGTCGGCGGCGAAGAGCCAGGCCCCGGTCGATTCCGATCAGCCGCCTCGGCAAAGTTCGCGCTTGGATGGACGTGGCGGCGGCTTCCCGATGCATGGGCGCGCTGGTGTCTGGGTGACCACGATCGGTCCGTGGCCGACGGCGGCACTCGCCATCGCGGCAGGCGCGAAGGTGCCGGTGGGAACACGCTCAACACTCAATATTCAAGGCCCAACCCAAGTGGCTGGGGCGTGGGGGCATGGGTCCGAGGCTGGGGTGTTAAATGGGCCGGTCACTGGTACGCCGCGAAGAAATTTCACCGGCTGTTCAAACGCTAATCCGCGCCAATCTTCGCCAATCCAGCGGCACATCGTGGGTTCGTTTTTGCCGATCAAGTGAACCCCGCCCGTCTTCCACGCACTGGCGCGTTTCCGGAAAATGAGCGTCGATGAGCGGTGCGATGTTCTAATTTTGCTCAGGAAAAACCCCGCACCGGCGCGTTTCCGGAAAATGAGCGTCGATGAGCGGTGCGACCCTCGGCCGATCTTGCTGGCGGCGATACCGGGAGCGCGTGCAGCCGGAAACCGTGGCTTTCGGCGCGCGCGTGGCGTGGCGCGGGTGCGGGCGCGGTGGCGTGGTTGGGGGTGCGGCTACTCGCTGGCGGATGAACTTGCGCCACTGACGAATTATTAATGGGGGGGGTATAAAAAAGGTCGTCAGATGGGTGGCGATGCGAGAGCCCTGCAGTGAACCGCCCCTTTTGCCGCAGGTTCTTCGCGAACGGCGCCCCGCGTTTCGCCCGCGGCGTGGTCGTCGGCCTCGGCGCCAACGACCGCGGCCCTGCGGTCATCGGTGACAACTCGGCCAACGGCGCCGCCGTGATCCTCGGTCGCAGTGCCATCACGTGGAGCGGGATGCTCGGCAAACGCTTCGCCCTGGGCCGCGGCCAGTCGCTCGATCTCCAGCTCAACGTAGAAAACATCTTCGGGCAGGAAGCCCGCCGGCCGGCTGCCGCCACCGCTCCGGTGGGATGGGGCGCTACCTCCCGCCGCGCGTACGGCACGATGGGACGATGCGGGCGACGTCTGGGTTCTGATTGGTGGCGGCCGGATCGGACGGTTGCGCCGGAATCAGTGAGACGCGCGGCCGCGAGGCTTCGCGAGAAGGCCACTCGAGGTTGGCGTTGGTATTGGCGGAAAAAAGTTCGTCAGATCGGGGTGGATGCTGGAGTCATTCAGTGAAGCGCCCCTTTTCCGCATGTTAACCCCGCCGCCCTGCTCGCCCCGTGAATCGCATGAAATCTTCATGCAGCTGCTCGCGCGGCACGAGCCGGTGATTCGCGGCTATCTGCGGTCGCTGGTGTCGCGCGCGGCGGAGGTCGATGAACTGATGCCGGACGTCGCGTTGGTGGCGTGGCGTAAATTTTCCGAGTTGCGCGAACTCGCAGCGTTTCCCCGCTGGGCCTGCGTGATCGCGCGTTACGAGGCGCTGCGTTTTCGTCGCGACCGGGCCCGCGACCGGCTGGTGTTCGACGAGGCGGTGATCGCCAAGCTCGCTGATGAAGGTGCCGGCGAAACGCCGCTGCGGGTGCGCCAGATGGCGGCGCTGGAGGTGTGCGTGGACCGTCTGCCCGCCGAGCGGCGCAAATTGCTCCTGGCGTGCTATGCGAGCGAGACGGCGATCAAGGATGTTGCGGCCCAGACCGGCCGCACGGTCGATGGACTTTATCAATTGCTGCGGCGCATCCGCGTTGATGTGCAGCGCTGCGTCGAGGGCACCCTGAAACAAGAGGCATCATCATGAACACCGAACATTCCGAATGGATCCTCGCTTATCTCGACGGGACGATTTCGGACGAAGGGATGGCGCGGCTCAACGCGGTGTTGCTGGAGAGCGCCGAGGCGCGGGCCCAGTTGCGCTCGTGGGCGGCGGCGGATGTGCGTCTGCGGGAGCTCGCGGTTGACGCCGCTGGCGCTGCAGTGGTACGGCCGGGGACGCGTGAGTCGCAGGCGGGGGCGGGGAAGAGCGCATCGTGGCTCGACCGCGTGTGGCTGCGCGGCTGGCGCGCGCCGATCGCGGCGGGATTGGCCATCGGTGCAGCCTTCACGTCCGTTGTCTGGGCCTACGTCGCGCCGCCGGCGGCCGAGGCGATGCAGCATGTGGCCACGTTGGTCGCCGACAGTTTTGAAACGGGTTTGGCGCCGGGCAACGGAGGCGTGCCGCAGGAGTTCGGCACGTGGGGCGGCGATCAGGCTGAGCTCGCGACGGCAGGCGCAGGCGTCGTGCCCCGCACGGGCGCGCGGATGCTGCGGCTCCGGCGCTCCGACTATGTGGGTGAGAATTCGGTGCTCAGCCATGTGGGCGACCAGCTTCAGATCATCGACCTTGCGGCTTATCGCGCCGCGATCGGGACCGGCCGAGTCGTGGCGCATGCCGAGGCGTGGTTCAACCAAGTGGCGCCGGGGGCGGGGGAGGAGTTTGCAGGTGGCGTGACGTTGTTTGCGTTTGCCCGCGATCCGCGCGACTACCGCAGCGAGACGTGGAATGCCTGGTATGAAGGCCATCTCGGTCTCAGTGGTCAGCAGCAGGAACGCACTGATCGCGATCCGGCGACGTGGGAGCGCGTGTCCACTCGTTTGCCGCTGCCGGCGGGCACGCGGTTTCTCGTGGTCCACATTTGGATCAACCGCACGCGGCCGGAATCGACGGCGACGCCGATTACGTTTGCCGGCTTCTATGTCGACGACGTAAAAGCGGAGTTGTGGCTGCGTCTGGCCGCCACGGTCGCTGCTGAAAACGCCGCGCAGTGACGCGGCTCCAA
>CAMDOF010000041.1 GCA_945903465.1 Opitutus sp. GAS368 | reverse complement strand
GTGTTGATCCAGAAAAGTCCGCCGTAGTTGGGACGCTGGTCCGCCACCCACGCGGGGCCGGAGTCTGAACGAACTTCACAAAGCCCTCGGGGAGCATCGCCCGACATGGGCACACCTGTCCGCGACCTCAAACCGACCAGCGCACTCACCCTGAAATCACCTCAGTTAAAAGGAAGAAAAACCACCCACGGAAGAAGTGCTTTTCGCTTTTTTCGGCGAAGAATATCCACCGAAACCATAGGCGCATTCCTAACCGCCAGAATTAGACGACTTCACGCCCGCCGCTTAGACCTGAATGCTTGGCTTTTCATCCACGCTGATGACCAGCGCCTTTTCCGGCGGATTTAAATATAGCGCGATAATGTCGGCCGCTTTCGCAGCGAACTCTTTGTTCGTGCTCACGCACCACGAGCGGTGGCGTTGCCAGCCGATGCCCTCCTTGCGCAGCACCCGCCAGACCGCATGCACCGATCCATTGACCGCCGCCGCCACAGCCGGGCCGTCCCAGCACGCCTGACTCGCCGGCGGCGGCATTTTCACAGTCGCCAGCACCCGGTTGCGAAAGCTCTCGTCGTAGATCCGTTTGGCGCCCGGTCGGGGCGCATCCTCCAGTCCTTGCAGCCCATGTTGGGCAAATCGCACGCGCCATTTAATCACGGTATTCCGCCGAGGGTGACATCGTCGGGCAACTTCCTTCACGCGTTCCCCAGCCACGCACCCCAGAATTATCTGGGCTCGTTACACGGTTTGTTTCGCCTCGGTTCGGCTGGCCGCCAGCCGTTCCAGAGTTTGCTTGGCTTCTTCGCTACAGGTAATGAGAGATGCTTTTCGCGCCATCCATCCCATCTGGAATATATCGCTTATCATTGCAAGTAAGCAC
Organism: Opitutus sp. GAS368; assembly: GCA_945903465.1. GTDB lineage: Bacteria > Verrucomicrobiota > Verrucomicrobiia > Opitutales > Opitutaceae > ER46. Next base: position 46,847 of record CAMDOF010000041.1, on the reverse strand, counting down.
TAGCCTCAATGGCTGCGTAAATAATGATTTTCACAGCTCGTTATACTTCCGCGCGTTTCCCTTAGACTTTTCGATTGGGTACTTAGCCGCGTTCTTGTCGATTTTCTGCAGAACCGCTTCCTTCAAATCGATATCGTGTCTTTGAGCTAATAGCAGTGAGTACGCGAGCACATCAGCCAATTCATCCTTCAGGCGCTCACGATCGACCCGGTCGCTTTCCGTTGTTGTCTTCCAAAGAAACAGCTCGTTTAGCTCGGCGGCTTCAATGCAGATCGCAGACGCTAGATTTTTGCTGTCGTGGAATTGACTCCAGTCGCGGTCGTCGCGGAATTTAACGAGAGCAGCGGTGAGCTGGTGGATGTCATTCAGGAGCGCCGCGTCCGTACGTTCATCCGGTCGCAACTTTATCACATGACGCAAAGATTCCGGTTCCTGACGAGCACCGAGGGTCGTTGCTGGTGCTGCAGATTCGCCCCCTGGGGTGGCTTTCACCCGCAGCACGCTTTGAAACCCATAACCCAGTAAACCTAGTTCCTTTGCCGCAGCACCAAAATTTCCGCCGTACTCAAGAAGAGCAAAAAGGGCAAATGGTGCATAATTTTTGTCCGACTCAAACGGTGGAGTGAAAGGAGAAAGAACATGCAGCCTGTTCCGTTCTTTGTCCCAAGTGGCAGAGCCCCGCGTGCCATTCTTTCCAGCTCGACTCCAGTTGTCGGGCGCTATTTCGATCCAGCCATTATTTCTCAGTAAGGCCCGCCAGTCGCCCCGAGCGTTGTAGTCGTCCCCCGGCGTCAATTCTGTCCGAGGTTTCAGCGCGGCACTCTGCTTGAGCAGCCGAGGAGTTTCATTCGTAGTCTCGCGCGCGCGCGTCGGCAGCATTACCGGCCAGGCGCGCGCCAGATAGGCGTCAATATCGTAGGAGACAAAGCACGCGCGGTTGACGTCTTTGCCCGATTTATCGGTCCTTAACTTAAACTTCGTGAGAACGTAAAACTCGGCGTCAAGGTAGGTTTTTTCGTGATCCTTCTTGGGGTCGCACGCGTAGACCACTTTTAAACCCGTTCCACTCGGGGAGCGGAAAGCAGCCAACGTCAACGGGTCAGCGCAGATCAAGTCAAACGCCTCTGGAACGTTTGGAATTTGATCCAAGTCCACACAAATCAGACCGCTGTGGGCCACAAGATCGAGGGCGGACCGGCCACAAAACACCCCCGAGAAGTTCCAGATAGGCAGCTTAAGCTTAAAATGGTCAGCCGCGTCCTTCCCTCCCTTAGCATAAGCCGCCCGGCCGATTTCCGAATCAAGCGAGAGAACCTTATCGAGAGCGTCCCTTCCACCTTTGGCGTAAGCCTCACGGCCCGCTTCAATCGCCACTGCTATAGCTCTGCCGGGTTTGACCTCTCCGCCCTCGTCGCTGGCGCGCTCCGCTTCAGTCGCCAGCATTTTAACCTTATTCAGCATAGCCTCACCGCCCTTAAGATAAGCGTAACGCACGGTCTCGACTTCGTTCCTCCATCGGCCGGTCTCAATGTCGGAGAGCGCTTGCTTTAAGGATACCGTTACCGCCTCGTGAGGCTTGTAGATGCCGTTGTTAAAGTAAGAGAAGGCTGTTTTCATGGTTGGGGCTAGTTCCTTTACCCGTTCAGGCCTCTTTGGGCACATTTCGTGTGTTTACCATTCTTATTCTAGGGGAAACGCCCATTCTGGGGTATGCGACTCAAAGAAAGACCTATGATTAAAGTTGTTATTAGCAACATGTGGGTAGTCTCTGTCGATGTTCCCTTGCGATCAGTCGGTAAGCCGCGATTCAAGGCCCTGCACAATCGGTATCAGCGGTTTCCGAAAAGCCGACCGCGTCCGCTTGCTGGTTGTCGAGGAGCCCCCTCGCTTTAAAATCGGGGCATGGCCTTGAGCCGATGAGACTAAACGCACTTTTCCCATGAACGTTTTCCAATGCGATAGTTGCGGGTTCGTTCAGACTTAGCATTTCAAGGCGTTTATATCTGAGTGCTGAAGTTCTTATGAATTCAAATCCCAAAGGCGCTTCCAGCAGCCTGTCGGACTTAGGAAATCAAGGCCTCTGGCATCAATTCATGGCGAGTTTGAGTTCATAAAAAGTCGACTATTGAACTATGAACGCCTTCCAGCGGCTAAGTCCGACCAGGCTCCTCTGGCCTTGAATTCCAAGGCCCGAGAAGCCAGAACGCCCGACTTCGTACTGGGCTTTTGTCGGGGAACTGGGATATTGGGTTCCGAATATTTAGACAAAAAAAGAGGAGGTCCTAAGACCTCCTCTTTCAAAGACAAGCGTCAGAGCGCTGGCTCAATAACGGAAGTTCGCCGAAATGCTGAAAACGTTATTCTTGAATTCAGCTGAAGCAATGTCGGAGGCGTAGCTGCGATAAGTGTAGCCACCCAAGATGCGGATATTGGCGTTCACGATATAGGAAGCGCCGAGATTTAACTCTACGTAATCATCCGTGCGGGTCCCGTAATCGGTTGCGCGGAAGTTGAGACCGGCATTGACGGACCACTCGTCCGAAATTTGACTTGAAATGCCACCGTTTAGAGAGAAATTTTTCTGCTGTTGACCTTGAGGACTGGTGCCAAAGTCGTTGTTTGCACCGAAGGTGAGCCGAGACTTCGGAGTCAGTTCGTAGGAGATATTGGCATCCAACCCTAGTTGAGTATCGTCGCCGCCACGATCTAATTTCCGAGAGTTTAAACCGACGAGAATCGTTCCCGTGAGCTTCGGGGAGAGCTCACCCCTCAATCCCACGTTGAAGAAGTGGTCTGTAGAATCAGAGCCTAGATCGATGGCATAATCCCGATAGCGGTAACCGACGCTGAGATCCGTCTTAGGCGTCCACTTATAGTAGAAGTTAATTGGGACGGTAAGACTGTCGGAGTCGGTGAAGCCTTTGCGCTTGTAGTTCTCATGGGCGAACGCGATACCTGCACCGATGGACGTGATCTGGGATACCTCCACCTCAGTGGTCGCTCCGGTGGTGAAAACATCGCGGCGAGTGAGTCCACGGATATCAATCTGGTTTTGATTGAGCTCGTTATACCCGAGGTTAAAGCCGAGCTTCAATTTGCTACCGTCCTCGTAATTCGAGGTGAAATTGCCGGCGAAGAGGTTGGTGTTCAGCTTGCTGTTGTCGGAGTAATTACTGAAAGAATCAACCAAGGTGAGCGAGCCCTTCAGCTGGGCATTCTTTCCGAAGGTGAGATCGACGCCAGGATTGATGTCGAAGATCACGTCACTTTCGGCTTTCTTGGACATGAAGATATTATCGTCGGAACGAATACCTAGGGTACCGGTAACAAACAACTCAGCGCCATCTCCGACGGCCATAAAAGGCGCAGCGAAAGAAAGTGAGGAAACTGACGACAAGGAAGCAAGAACTAGAAGCAAGCGGCGGTGTAATTTCATAAGCAGATCGAGAGCATAACCCTGAACGACGAGGTTGATGGGCTGCAAGGCGAAAGTTTAAAATCTAAAACTAGAATATTGAACCCAGCCTCCTTCAAGTAGATACACGAGACGGACCCTTAGGTTAAAAGCTTCGGAATTTTTTGGTATTTCTTTCAATTGCAACAGGGTTAATCACTGAACGGGGCTTCGAGGGACCGGCCTTGGGGGGGGTCGCGGTGGCGTGCGCCTAGGCCCGCGCTGAGAGCGGCCCAGCTCGGCTATTTTTAGGGCGAGAGCCCTTTCGTTTCGGGCTAAAGGAGCGGTGGTGACCGAGAAATTTCGTTTAGTTCGGAGAGGAAGCGATGATTTTGGGCCCAGGTGCCAATGGAGACGCGGATCCACGCGGGTAGTCCGTAGACTTTCATGGGACGCACAATAACGCCGCGGCGCTGGAGCTCGTGGAAAACACGGGCGCCGTCGCCTACTTTAATGAGTATGAAATTCGCGACGCTGGGGACGATTTCGAGCCCGAGTTCCCGGCAGCGGGCGGTAATTTGTTCGAGGCCGGCGTGATTCCGGTTTTTCGTTTCGAGCGCGAAGTTGGTGTCGTCCAAGGCGGCGACGGCGGCGGCTTGAGAGATGGCGTTGACGTTAAAAGGCTGGCGCACGCGGTTGAGAGTGGCGGCGAGCTCAGAGCTGGTGTAGCCGTAGCCGACGCGCAAGGCGGCGAGGCCGTAGATTTTTGAAAATGTCCGCAGGCAAATGAGGTTTCGGCCCTCTCGAATGAGGGCGTGAAGATCTGGGGGAGAAGCGAGGAATTCAGCATAAGCTTCATCGACGACGGCGATCACATGCTTGGGGAGTTGGCGGATAAAGGCCAGCAAGTCGGCTTCTTGATTGGCGGTGCCGGTTGGGTTATTGGGCGAGCAAATGCAGACGAGTTTTGTCTTTGGAGTGATCGCGGCGGCCATCGCGGGAAGATCATGGTGCCACTGGTTGAGAGGGACTTCGACGGGTTTGGCGCCGAAAAGGCAGCTGACGAGTTTGTAAACGATGAAGGCGGGGGTCGCCATCACCACTTCGTCGCCCTCGTTTAAGAAGGCGTGGCCGAGCAGTTCGATAATTTCGTTGGAACCGTTGCCGACAATTAATTGGTCTTCGTGCAAATTATGGCGCACGGCTAATTTGCGGCGAAGATCGTAGCATCCACCATCTGGATACAAGGCGGCTTGTTCGAGGGCGCGGTGGGCGGCAGCGAGGGCCAGTGGTGATGGGCCAAAAGGGTTTTCGTTCGAGGCGAGTTTGATGATGCCAGCGGGATCGAGGCCGAGCTCACGGGCGACATATTCGATGGGTTTACCCGGTTCGTAGATAGGCTGGTTCCGCACGGAAATTTTGGTGAGCGAAGCGATATTCATTGGGCGACGGAAGCAGGTTTTAGCGGACGGGAGGAAAGGTGTACGTAGGGAGCTTGTGATTGAATCGGTGCGGGGCAAATTTGGGTTTAAAGTCGTTGGGTGCGTGGTGTGGTTGAGCGGAGCGGGTGGTTGAGCTTAAATGGGGATTCTCGCGGGTTGGGTGAAGAGTCGCGGTGATTTAGGCGCGACTGGGAACGCGGACCCAGCGCATACCGGCGGCTTCAGCGGCGCGGATGCCAGGTTCAGCATCTTCGAAAACGAGACAGAGCCTGGGGGCGACGCCCATTCTTTGAGCGGCGAGGAGAAACATATCGGGGGCAGGTTTTCCTTGGGCGACGTCCTCGGGGGTGATCACGACGTGGTGGGGAAATAACCGAGCGAGGCCGCTGAGTTCGAGGGTGCGTCGGACAATGGCGCGGGGACCGCCAGAGGCGATCGCGACGGGGTGCGTGCGCGCGATGAGTTCGGCGAAGGCGACGACGGGCGCGATCAGCGGGGCGCTGGGCTGGGACTGGCTGAAGAGCGCTTCTTTTTGTTCCAAGACGGCGTGGGGATCGATCGTGAGTCCGTAGTTTTGGGCCATGAGCTCGGCGACGCGAAGGGTGGGGACGCCGCCGAGGGAGTAAAATAAATCTTCGTCGAGCGGCTCGTCTAAACCCGCTTGGCGGAGGGCGGTGTCCCAAGCACGATAATGCAAGGGCATGGTATCGACGAGGGTGCCGTCGAGATCGAAAATGTACCCGGCGAAGTCACCGGGAGGTATGGTCAGGTTCATGCGAGAGGCCGAAGCTCGCGGTGGGGCGGTAACTTTCAACTCTCAACTTTGGGATTCGGCGCTTTTGGTGTAGGCGTGTTGGAGGAAGGTTCGATAGAGGAAGCCGCCGAGTTGGCCGCCGAGCAACGGGGCGAGCACGTAGACGGTGAGCCAGCCATGGCCGTTGGTGTTGAAAGGGATGGCGCCCCAGCCGGCGAGGGCACTCCAAAGGCGTGGGGCGAGATCACGGGCGGGGTTAAAGCAGGCCATGGTGAGGGGGCCGAGGAGGGAGATGAGCAAGGTGACCGTGAGCCCGATCACGACTGGGGTGGTCTCGCGCGGCCGGGATTGATTGCGTGGATCGCTGACGGCAAAAATGATGAAGACGAGGACCGCGGTACCGATTAATTCGATAACGAAGGCGCGTGAGACCGGCAAGGTCGTGCGGGCGGCTGGGGTGATTGGTTGGCCAGCTGGATTCGGGAAGTATTCGCCGAAGATCATGGCGCTAGCCTCGCTGCCAGCGGTGCCCCGGATGATGTGATGTGATGTCTCATAAGCCACGAGAGCGCCGGAAAATATTATGTGCAAAAAGATGGCGGCGAAAAACGCGCCGGACAATTGAGCCGCGACGTAACTGGGAACACGCCGCACGGGAAAGTCGCCAAAGGTCGCGAAGGCGCAGGTGACGGCGGGGTTAAGATGCGCGCCGCTGAGGGAGCGGGTGGTGAAGATGGCGGTAGCGATGCCGAGGCCCCAGACGATGGCGACTTGAAAAACACCCACCTGCGCGCCAAGGAGAACGGACGCTCCGAGTGAGCCGCAGCCGAAAAAAACGAGGAGGAAGGTACCGATAAACTCTCCGATGATCCAAGGCGGGAGTCGTTTTTGCATGGCTGAGAAAAAGAGGAAATAGCAAGGGTTGCGGCGGTTCAATCCCTCAATCGCAACGGCGAACGGAGTGGGTCCGAGGCCGCCTTTGGGCTCTTGGTTTGAAGGGTCGCGGGCTGGGTTGGAGCGGGCAAAGTGGGTGGGCGGGTCGGCGCGCTGATGTTTGGTCGTGCGGGTTGGGCGGGTTCAAACGCGGCGTTTGGCCGGTGGGAAAGTGCCCATAATGTCGGAAAGAGAATTTTCAGTCTGGGGTGCGACGCGGGCGGGGCGTGGGGGGCCCTTAAATTTAAAGGCAAAAAAATCAGCCAGCGCCCCTCGAAAAATAAAAACGCGTTTACACCGATTGTTGGCGCGGCGGGCTGAGCGGACGGGGCTTTCGGCCTGGGCTCCGGTAATATCTATGGCTAATGAGTTTTAGACTTCGGCCGCCGAAGCGGCGCGATGATCTGGCCCACGGTTTGAAGGCCAAACTCAACAACGATGGGGATAAGCCGACGGCACGTTGCGAGCGGGCTCCGAGGAAGTTAAAAGGTATGCAGTAGTGGAAAACTGGCTACAAAATGAGCCCTCGCCGAGACCACGCGAGCAGATCTCGCGGAGATTTCCGGCGGGAGGGGCTTGGATGGGTGGCGCCGGAAGGGACTCGTCGGAAGGGAGGCCCCGCGGAGTTTAGCGACGGCCGCCGCGGTGAAGGCGGCTGACGGGTTTGACGGCGGCGGCGGCGGTTTCGGCGAGGGCTTTTTCGTCGAAGAGAGCGGAGTAGATGTAAGGGAAGCCCTCGATTTTTTTCCGCTCAACGCCGACGCCCATATAACGCTCAATGGAGCGGGCGTCGCGCACGTCGTCCTCTGTGACCAGGGTGAATGCGTCGCCGGTATTTTGGGCGCGGCCGGTGCGGCCGATGCGATGGACGTAGTCCTCGGCATTTTCGGGGACGTCGTAATTAATGACGTGGGAGACGCCGGCGATATCTAGTCCGCGGGCGGCAATATCGGTGGCAACCAGCACCTCGTAGCGACCGCTTTTGAAGCCGTCGAGTGCCTCGATGCGCTCGCGTTGATTTCGGTCGGAGTGCATGACGCCGACGGTGTGGCCCTTGGTGAGGAGGCGCTGGGCGATGCGATCGGCGCCCATGCGGGTACGGCTAAAAATGAGGACGCTTTTGAAGTCGGTTTGTTCGAGCAGCAGCTGGAGCAAGTCGAATTTTTGGGAAGCGACGACGGGATAGAAAGCGTGGGTAATAGTCTCGGCGGGGGAGCGTTGGCGGCCGATTTCGACCTTGAGCGGATCGCGCAGGGCCCAGCTGGCGAGTTGTTCGAGCTCCGGGGGCAAGGTGGCGGTGAAGAACAAGGTTTGCCGGTCTTTGCGGCATTTTTGGACGATGCGTTTGACGTCGGGAAGGAAGCCCATGTCGAGCATGCGATCGACCTCGTCGAGTACGAGGATATCGATATTTTCGAGGGAGCAGTTGCCCTGTTCGAGATGGTCGAGGAGGCGCCCGGGGGTGGCGGCGAGGATATCCATGCCGCGGCGCAGATCATCGGTTTGTTTGCCGTAGCCGACGCCACCGTAGACGATGGTGACGCGGAGGTCGGTGAATTTAGCGAATTTCTGAAAGGCCTCCTCAACCTGAAGGGCGAGTTCGCGGGTAGGTTCGAGAATGAGGCAGCGGAGTTTTCCGTGGGTGGCGAGACGTTGAATGATGGGTAGGGCAAACGCGGCGGTTTTACCGGTCCCGGTTTGGGCGGAACCGATGACATCGCCGCCCTTGAGAACGACGGGGATGGCCTGAGCTTGGATGGGGGTGGGGTTGACGTAGCCCATTTCTTGGACGCCGAAGGCGAGGGCATCGCTCAAGCCGAGCGCGGTGAAAGCCGTATCCATTTTTGGAATATCGACGGGCAGCTTCGGTTTGAAATCAGTGGTCCGCGGATGATCGAAGGTTTTGTCGATCATGGGCCGCTCGCGCTCGCCGCGAGGGCCATCGCGGCCGCGGGAGGGGCCGTTGGTACTTGGTTGGGAACGCGCGTTGAAGCCGCCGTCGCGGCGTGGGCCGCCGGCGCGGTCTTGGGAGTAGCCGCGCTCACCGCGGGCGCCGCGATCTTGGTAATCGGGGCGTTGGTCGGAGCTATCGCGCCGTGGGCGAGGCTCATAGTTGGAGTTGGCGTCGCGGTGAGGGCCGGGGACGCGTCCGCCGGATGGGACGTGGCTTGGCTGACCGCGATCGAATCGGGGATCAGGACGTGGGGCGGCCTCGTAGGGCTTGGCTGGTGAGCGGGAAGCGGATTGGGCGACCGGCTCCGCCGGTTTCGCTGCACGCGAGGGCGCAATGGATGCGCGCAACTTCGCAAATAATTTCTTCAACATGACAATAGAGGTTTAAGACAGACGGTGGTTTGACTCGCTTTGCAACCACCATATCCAGCGGGTGGGCTTTCGGGCACAGGATTCCAGGATGGCGTCATGAGGTCGGGTGGGAGAAGCTGGGGATGCGCAGTGCGGCCGCGGGGTGGGAGGCGTCGTGTACGGTGCGGGCGGAGAGGTTGATCGAGCCGTCGCGCACAGGGGGGGCGCCGATGAGGGCGGAGCGAGAGAGGGCGAGGTTGCAAGCACGGCGGGCGTTGCGGCCGAGTTCTCGGTCTTTGCGCAAAGTGACAGCGCGGCCGAAATGGTTGGCGCTTTCGACGCTCCAGCGACCGCGGCAGCGGGGGAGCCATTGGCGGCGGGAGGAACGCGCCACGCTTAAACCAGGAGAAAAAACGGTTCTCCGAAAGTATGGTGCTCCGGGCTTGACCGCTCGCCGTTGTCCGTGAATCTGACTGGGGTAGAGCGCGGGCGTAGTTTAGTGGTAAAACTCCAGTTTTCCAAACTGGTCTCGAGGGTTCGATTCCCTCCGCCCGCTCCAATTTGATTTCTTCAGTAGTATTGGGTCTCTCTATTTTGCCCTGGTATCATGCAACCCAGAGTATTTCGTATTTATGTGGACGGCAATGGGGCCCGTGCTTCGGCATGGCCAATCGATATAAAGTTACCCTTTCCGAAGTCGGAAAGAGCTCAGCTCACTGAGCGCTGGAGTTTGGCTCCCGTAGTGTTTCGCCAGCGGGCCGCTTGGTGGTAGCTACGCAGCGGTGAGCATGGCGTCTGAGAGACTGGGCGCGGGTTTCTGAGCGTTGGCGTCAGCCGGTGGGGATGACGTGAAATGGGAGAAACTCTGCGGGTCGAGTTGGTCGCTCCACAGCTCGCAGCGCAGCGCCCGCACCAAGTCGCCGGTGGTGAGCGCCGCTGGGTCGGCGCCCGCTTTCGGCTGGCGCCATTTCGGTGGGTGGGGTGTTCCGGCCGCTCGACTTTTTCGTTCAGTTGCAGGGCGGCGAGCCTCAAGAACGCATACGCGGGACGGTGACGGCCGCCTGGATGCGATTGAAAGCGGCGGTGCGCACTTGCGCTTCGCCGGTGCCCAGGAGGGTCTTCTCGTCGCGGAAGTTCACTTCAATGCCAGAGCGCCAGAGAATAATAATACTGGACGATGTCCTCGAGTGACAGGTTCGGATCGGTGCAAATAATGAAGGCGGGCTGACGGTGGAGCCGCCGCGAGCCCTGGCGCAGGCGGTAGCCGAACGGGGCGATCACGACCAGGCGCACCGGCAATCGGCGCCCGCCTTGCGCCACAAGGCCGGTTCCACGGTTTTCACTTTGAAATCGTGCCGTTTGCCGGCGGCGAAGGCATTGACGGTTTACCAGGGCACGGTGTCATCGGTGCGCAGGGCTTCCGGCATGGGCCGGAGCTTGCCGAAGGACGGCGGCCGACCGGTGGCCGGCGCCGGCGCCGGGCAAGGCGTGCCGCACGGCGCCCTTGCGTATCCCTCCGATGTAGACGGTGTTTTCGGGCAGGTGCTTGAGCACGTTGGCGTTGGTGTAGGCGCCATCGCCACCGACCAACAGACGGCGAGCGGCGGGCAGCGTCTGGCGCAGGTGCTCGAGGTGGGCCTGGGTCACGGCGTTAGGTCTCTGCTGCTTTTGCTGCTCTTTATATTGCCGGCGCTGGAGGGCGGAGGCTTTTTTCGGCGGTTTGGGCGGGGGCGGCGCGTGCGTGAAATCCACCGGGATCAGGTGCGCGCGACCGTCGGGGCCGGGCCAGGCGGCGGTCAGTTGCAGATAACGCTGGCCACGCACCAGATTGATCTGGAGCTTCGGGCCGCGCGGGTCGCGTTTCCAGCCCACGCCGTGAGCGCGCTGCCGGATAGGCGAGCCGGCACGCTGAGAACTGGGTAAAGCGCCCGCAAAAAAATTCCGAGTGCTCGCCTGATGAAAAAAGTTAGCCCCCGCTCATCGCTCGGCGACAAGGTTGACCCGCTACTCCGCTGCGCCCAAATTCCGGACTACCCTATCCCCATGAAAGCGTCCATCGATCCCGTCTTGAACCAAGATGCCACCTCCGGTTCTACGCCCGCCTCGCTCCCCAACGCGGGATTGGAGCGAGCCCCGCGGCGCCTCTTGTCCTTGGATGCCCTGCGTGGTTTCGATATGTTTTGGATCCTCGGGGCTGACGTCTTAGTCCGCACCCTTGCGAAAATTGTCGACGTGGCCCCGGTGCGCCTGCTCGCAGACCAGCTCGAACACAAGGCGTGGGCGGGCTTTGCATTTTACGATCTGATATTTCCGCTCTTCGTGTTTATGGCGGGTGTGTCGATGGTATTTTCACTTTCCCGCCTGATGGAAACACACGGGCGCGGCGCGGCGATTCGGCGCGTCTTAGGCCGCGGCGCGCTGCTATTTGCCGTCGGCCTATTTTACGCTGGGGGAGTTTCGACGGCTTGGCCCGATATTCGACTGCTTGGTGTACTCCAACGCATCGCCCTCGCCGCAACTTTCGCCGGCCTCTTGTTTTGTTTTTTTAAGCCACGCCACCTCATCGCGATCGGGGCCGCGATTCTCGTCGGCTACTGGGCGCTGTTGACGTTTGTGCCGATCCGAGACGTCGCGCTGGAGCGAGAGGCCGTCCAGACGCAATTGGGCGTGGCTAAACCCACGCTGGAACAAGCTCGCCACCTTTACGAATCCACGAACCGCTACGTCACCGGGACCTACGACGCTGGGCGTAATCTGACCGATCATCTGGATTTCAAATATCTCGGTGGGCGTAAATATGATCTCTATTATGACCCCGAGGGTTTGCTCAGTACCTTTCCCGCGGTCGTCTCCTGCCTGCTCGGAATCTTAGCCGGGCTCGGCCTGCGGCGGACAGATTGGGACCATCACAAAAAAGTCCGCGCGCTCGCGCTCGCGGGCGTCGCCGCCGTGGCGCTCGGTTTTCTTTGGGGGCTGTCCTTTCCCGTCGTTAAGAAAATCTGGACTTCCTCATTTGTGCTGGTGGCGGGCGGTTACAGCGGGCTGCTACTCGCAGCGTTTTATTATGTAATTGATGTGCGGGGTTGGCGCCGCTGGTCCCTCCCCTTCGTCTGGATCGGCATGAATCCGATCACCCTCTACCTCATCAGTGGCATCGTTGGCTTCCGGAAAATCGCCCCGCGGTTGGTCGGTGGCGATGTGCAGGCTTGGCTCAACGCCAACCTGGGCGCGGGTTGGGGTAACCTTGGCGTCGCCGTCGTGGGCCTCGGACTGATGTTCGTGCTCGCGCGTTTCCTTTACCAACGACAGATTTTTATCAGCGTGTAACCGGCCCGCCCCCTAGCGGCACCCTGGTGGTGGGGGCCGGCGGGGGCGCGGTTAAATGAGGAGCTCGCCGCGTGTCACGTTGCGTTGGAAAGGGCGCAAACGACTTGGAATTCGGGCGTACTTCACGCACGTTGCCACTGCCGCAACTTTCACACTCTGCCATGAATCGCCGCCGCTTCTCCTCATTCTTTTATCTTCTAGGATCTTTGGCCCTTCCCGGCGGCGCGGCTGAACCACTTTCCGGAGATGGTTTCGCCTTCGTTAAAACGGCCGGGGGCATCGCCGAGCACACGCTCTCCAGCAACGGACTGAGCGTCCTTTTGCTCGAGGATCACTCGGCCCCGGTGCTCACGGTTATGGTAACCTACCGGGTGGGCTCACGCAACGAGGTCACCGGCACCACTGGGGCCACTCATCTGCTGGAACATCTCATGTTTAAGGGGAGCACAAATTTTCACCCCCGTATCGGGAAAGGATTCGACACGCTTATGGACAGCATCGGCGGCATCAACAACGCGACGACCTCCTACGACCGCACGAACTATTACGAAAACCTGCCGAGCGACCAGCTCGAACTCGCCCTGCAACTCGAAGCTGATCGCATGCGCGGCCTTCTCCTCCGCGAGGAAGATCGCCAACCGGAAATGACCGTGGTTCGCAACGAATTTGAGCGCGACGAGAACGATCCGAGCTCAGCTCTTTTCAAGGAAATCGCCGCGACCGCCTTTCTCGCCCATCCTTATCACCATCCGGTCATCGGCTGGCGCTCGGACATCGAAAAAGTATCCATCGATAAACTACGCGAGTTCTATGATACTTTCTATTGGCCCAATAACGCCACCGTCACCCTCATCGGCGACTTCTCCACCGCGAGCGCGTTGACTCTCATCAAGAAGTACTTTGGCGCCATTCCGCGCTCACCCCAACCCATTCCCCAAGTCTACACGGAGGAGCCCGCCCAGAGTGGTCCCCGCCGGGTCATCGTCCGCCGGCCCGGCGAACTCGGCGTGGTCAACGTCGCCTTCAAAGTTCCTGCGGCAACTCACGTTGATCACGCCCCCCTCGAGATCCTTGGCGCGCTCCTCAGCGAGGGTAAAACGAGCCGGCTCTATCGTGCGCTCATCGATCCAAACCTCGCTGTCACCGCGAACGCCGGGCAGGAATTCCTCCGCGATCCGACCCTTTTTCTCGTCAGCGCCACGCTTGCCCCTGGTTCCAATCACGAGCAGATCGAGAAGATTCTCCTCGGTCAGATTGCTCAGGTCCAGAAAAGCGGGGTCACGCCCGCCGAGGTGTCGCGCGCCCTGAACAAATTACTCGCCGGTCTCGCTTTCGCCCGCGACGGAGCCTTCGCCATCGCCGGTCAAATCAACGAGCCCATCGCGGTCGGCAATTGGCAGCTCTACCTCACGCAACTCGACACGCTACGTGCCGTTACCACCGCCGACGTGCAACGCGTCGCACGCACCTATCTCTTAGAAGATCGGAGCACCACGGGTTGGTATATTCCCCAGGCCGAGTCCGGCGCCTCAACCGCCCCCGCCGGTCCACCTCGCCGCAGTGCCTTCGCCAGTCATTCGTATCCAAATAAATACTACTATCGCGATCCGAACCTGCCGATGACCGGCGAGACCGCGAAGGAGATTTCCGCCAGAGCCGGGGAACGCGGCCCAACCCTGATGGCCGCAGCTCAAACTATGAACCGCAGCTCGGTCTCTGGTCGCGGAGCCGGCGGGGGCAGTGCCGCCGCCGCCCTGATCGCGCCGCAGGCGCGCCGTCGCAGCCTTGCCGGGATAGACACGGTGACGGTGAAAACGGCGGTCCCTGATGTCGTCACCCTCTTGGGCGTCCTCAACGCGGGCGACATTTTCAATCCACCCAGCAATTCCGCGATGGCCGATCTGACCGCCGGGATGCTCGATCAAGGCACGCTGGCGCGCGACAAATTTGCCATGGCGGAGCTCATTGAAGAAGCCGGTGCCACGCTGGCCTTCAGTACCGGAGCGCACACGCTCAACTTCAGCGCGAAGTGTTTGCGGAAAGATCTACCACTCGTCATCCAGCTGCTCGCGGAGCAATTACGCACGCCTCGCTTTGACCCGATCGAGTTCGCGAAATTAAAGAAACAGCTCAACGGCCAGCATAAACGGCGGATGGAAGATACGGACTATCGTGCCCAGCGCGCGTTTACTGCCGCAATTTTTCCTCTGGGCCATCCCAACCGGGCACCGTCTGACGAAGATTATCTTGCGGCCCTCGAAACGGCGACCCTTGCCGAGATCACCGCATTTCATACCGCTCATTATGGGCCAAGTGGAGCCCGGCTCGTGATGGTTGGTGATCTTGACGACGCCCAGATCGAAGATGCGTTGATTAAAGGGTTTCGTGGTTGGCAGGGCGGCCGGCCCTTCCCGATCCGGCCCCCGGCGCCTCGACTCACTCAGAGCCGGACCGAGCGGGTCGCCATGCCTGGGAAGACGAGTGTTTCACTGGTGATGGGCCAACCCTCTGGGTTACGTTACGCCGATGCGAACTATCCAGCCCTGAGTATGGCCACCGCCGTATTTGGCAGCGGTTTTTTCTCCGCTCGACTGCTCGATATCATCCGCAATCGCGAAGGCCTCACCTATGGCATCGGCGCGGCCCTCACGGAAGATACGCAAACCGATGGCGCGTGGGCGATCCAGGCGACCTTCGCGCCAGAATTATTGGCGCAGGGGACGGCCGCGACCTGGCGTGAGTTGCGGCGGTTTCACGCGAACGGGCTCACCGCAGATGAGTTGGCCACGTTCAAGGTCACGCTCACGGGGTCTTATAAAGTCGCTCTGGCGACTACGGGCGGCCTCGCCCGAACATTACTGAATGCCCTCCAACGGGGCTACGACGTCAGTTGGATTGATACATTCCCGAGTACCGTGCAGGCCCTCACGCTCGCAGAAGTTAACGCCTCGATTACGAAATTCCTTGATCCTGAAAAAATGGTAACGGTCTTCGCGGGCTCCCTGACTTCTGCGGACGCCGCGCTGAAGCACTGAGATCGCCGGTAGAGCAGAAGATCGGCGCGAACGTCAAAGTTAGCTGCGCGGATCACGGGGATCAGCGGGTCCGCCGGTGGGATTTGTGCACACGCGCCCTGCCAATCAGCCGCCGCGGTTCGCGTGCCGGATTTACCGTGGGCGCTGGGTGGAGATCCACTCGTCGACCACTTTGGCCAACAAATCGAGCGGGACCGTACCCGTACGCAAGACGACATCATGAAAAGCGGGCAACGAAAACGTCCTGCCCAGCGCCGCTTGCGCTTTTCCCCGTGCGTCAAGAATGCCCAACAACCCCACCATGTACGAACAGGCCTGGCCAGGGTTGACAACATAACGCTCCACCTCGCTCGCGGAAATCCCGTAATCAATGGCCTGTTGCCGAGTCCACCCCTGGGTGTGGAGGCCGGTGTCGACCACGAGGCGTTTCGCGCGAAACAGTTCGGAGGATAATGCACCGAGGCGACCGGGAACGTCCCCTTCATACCAGCCCTGCTCAACGGCGAGACGTTCGACGTAGAGGGCCCAACCCTCGCTGTGCGCGCTGATTCCTCCGAAGAGCCGGCGGGCTCGAAAACGAGGCAGCTCTTTCAGCTCTTGTTGAATCGCTAGCTGAAAATGATGACCGGGCACCGCTTCGTGGTAGGCGAGGCTCCGCATCCGCGGGGTGAGCGCGAGACCCGGACCCGGTAACGGCACCCAGAAGATACCGCCACGACTGCCATCCGCCGGAGGTGATGTGTAATGAGCCGAGGCGGTTTTCTCGGTGAGCAGGGGAACTCGACGCACCTCGACGGGTGCGAGCGGCTTCAAATTGAACAAAGCGGCGCTCCGCTTCTCGGCATCGCGAATAATTTCAGTATAGCGTGCTAATAAAATCCCGCGAGGCTCCGGCACAGCCGGCAGTGGTATCGGTGCCGCGGCCTGCGCTAAGCGTTGTTCCAAGTTCCCCTCGCGCAGCCCCAGTCCGCGCAGCAAATCGTCCATCTCGTGCTCGAGCCGGGCGACCTCACGCAAACCGATCGCATGAATTTGCTCGGCCGTGAGCCGCGTCGAGGTAAAGGCCTGCAACGCCTGGGCGTAAGCCGCCGGTCCCTCGGGCAAGCGTGAAATACCGGCGGCGTCCGTCGACCGCGGTAATAGTTCCCTCAAGTAAGCGCCGACCCGCGCATAGGCTGGGCGCACTTGCTCGGCGACGACCCGCGCCGCCTGAGCCAACGCATCGGCGCGGACTTTTGGATCAAGGCCCTTGATCGCCTCGGAACGACGGGCGAGTGACACGACGAAAATATTTTGCTCCGCGACCGGAGCGAGGAACATCTCTAATTGTTGGAGCGAGCGCTCTAAAATGAATCGCGGCGGCAGCAGTCCACGCGCCGTGGCCGTACGCGAACGCACGATGCCTTCATCGATGCGCGTCGCCACTTTCCCGAGGCGCTCAAGGTAATCATTAACGTCCTTGGGCCGGCGCAGCGTGCTCCGTTCCGCCAGGGAATCGACCATGGAAACGTGTAAGCCGCGGAGTTGCCGAAAGACAAACGCATGCTCGGTGAAGGGGCGACCCGCCACGAAGGTTTCCAAATGCCAGCGTAACAACTCCGCCGAAACTCGTTGGGTCGCATTGAGCTTGGCAGCGGGCCATTGCGAGAGCTCCGCTAAGCCTCTCTGAGCGAGGGCAAATTTCCGATCTTCACGCAACCGCGCGGACTCCAGAAAAATCCCATCGACCTCGTCGGCCTCAGCGGGTGCCTCCACCGGTTCTTTTTTAAGTCCATCTCCGCGCGAGGGAGTTTGCGTCCACTCCTTGGAGAAGCCCTCAGCCCAGCGGTCGAACGAAGTCGCGCCTGATGGCTCCGCTGCCAAAAGCACCGAGGCAAAGCCGACCAACCAAAAAAGAAGATGGAAGAATTTCATGAACTCCTGAGGCAAGGCAGGTTTTTCATCTGCAGGCGAGCGATTGCGACTGAACCATAAAAGAGCACGTGATCGTGGGAAGAGGGCGTCGGTGAAAAATAAGTCAATCGTGGTCGTAACTTAGGTCGGCGGCGAAGTCTGAATTTAAGTCTGGTATACTCCGGGGAGGACGGGGCCATTATTATCTGTCGCGGTTGAAATTCGGAATTTCACCCAGGAGCAGGATGCCCGAGTCACGTGGCGAGCCGAAGTGTCGAACCTAATAGCCGTTGGTGTAACTTGGGAAAGGCCGCGACTTAATCACCCAACCAAGCGACCCTGAACCGCTGGGTGGCGCGGCCGCGGCTTGATGAGCCGACGCCGCGCGGCGGCCGACCGGCCGGCACTTGACTCAAAAAAGTTCTATCTGCCGCAAGGCCTCACGTTTGCGGGGATCGCAGGTACTGAGCGCGAGAAGTTGTCCGGTACTGACATCGGCGATGGGTGAAACGCGCGCTAGATTCGCGAGTAACAAGGCCCCGGCTAAAGCATCGTAAAGGGCCGCGTGGTAACGACACCGATCAGGAGGGCAATGCAACGAGGCGAGCGTAGCGAGCTCGCCTTGCAAACCGGCTGCGACGACCAGCGCTTCGAGCCGGCCGGAACCGAAGGACGGAAAGGATTGCTCGTAAAGCCGCGCCGTATCCACCCATGGGCCCCACTCAACGAGGCGCGCCCCCGGCCGAGCGAAGTCAGGGACGTTCGACGGGTAAGGCCAAACTGATTTGAGCAATCCGTTTTCAACTCCCGCATAATGCGCGGCGAGCGGCCCGCGCTCGCGGACATCTAGAAAATAATTCCACTCCTCGCTAAAGGGCGCGGCCGCCGCCAGCGCTTCTTCGCGCAGGCCGTGCACCGCCACGTCTTCCTCCCGCACCCGCCCCCGCGCACGACACAAGCGCGTTCGGGTCGAAACCACTCGGCCACGGCAGATCTCAACCACGCCGAATTCCAAAATCCCCGAGGCATGGCTGCCTTCAAAGTCGACGAAGAAGATCGGTTGTTCGATCCAAGTGTTGGCCACGAGAGACTCGAAACATACCCGCGCGTATAATCCGAATCTTTTTTTCCGTGGATTCCGTGCCCGCCGTTGGCAACGCTGCGTTTATGGATCTCGAAATGCACCGCGCCTTCATGACCGAGCTCGCTCATGCCAGCGGCGACTTTATCCGTCCGCTCTTCCGCCAACCCTGCCTGACCGTTGAAACCAAGGCGGACGCCTCGCCTGTCACCGTCGCTGATCGCGGGGCGGAGGAAGTTATGCGCACCCAGATCGCCCGCCGGTTCCCCGATCACGGTATCATCGGGGAGGAGTGGGGCTCGGAACGGGCCGATGCGGAATTCGTCTGGGTGCTCGATCCCATCGATGGCACCAAGTCGTTTATTTCCGGCGTGCCGCTCTGGACCACGCTGATCGCGCTCCTTCATCACGGGCAACCGGTTTTAGGCTGCATCCACCAGCCCATTCTCCAGCAGTTAATGATTGGCGACGGGACGACCACCCAACTCAATGGGGCTTCCGTGCACTGCCGCGGCACCACCCAGATCGAAGAGGCCACTCTGCTGACCAGCGATCCCCTCAACCCGGCCAAGTACCAACGAGGCGCGGCGTACGACGCGTTACAAAGCCGCGCCAAACTCGTGCGCCAATGGGGCGATGGGTACGGGTACCTCCTCGTCGCCAGTGGTTGGGCCGACATCATGGTCGATCCCATCATGAACCCTTGGGACATCGCGGCTCTCGTCCCGGTCATCCGTGGTGCCGGTGGCCATATTTCCAACTGGCAGGGTGGTCCCGCCTATCCCGCGACGTCCATCGTGGCGTGCGCCCACACCACGCTGCACTCCCGCGTCATAGCCGCTCTCAGCTAAAAAACATCGCCTGACCCGCGGCCTTACCGGCGCTTGCGCGGCGCCCACGTGCAAGTGATCCGCGAGGTAATGCCCCCGCGACCTTTCCAGTCCGCGAGGATCGTGAGTTGCCGCGGCCGCAAAACGGCCCCGAGCTCGTCACAGATCTTATTGGTGACCGCCTCGAAGAAAATCCCCTCGTTGCGAAACCCATGAAAGTAGAGTTTGAGGGACTTCAATTCCACGCACGTCTTATCCGCGACGTAGGTGACGGTAATCTCCGCGAAATCGGGGTGCCCCGTGATCGGGCACATTGACGTGAATTCGTGATGGGTATGTGCAATCACGTAATCGCGGTGTGACGCGGGATTCGGAAAAGTCTCCAGTGTTTTTGGATCGGCCATGGCAGGCACGGAACACGGGGAAGGCCGAGAATGAAAGCCGAATATAATCGCCACGCGCCTCACCGCCGGCGCCCCGCTCGCTCAACTGGCGGTTTCGGTGAACCGCGATTCGCGGATCACCGTGATCTTAATCGTGCTCGGGTACTGTAATTCGCCCTCAATCCGCTTCCGCAGCTCCTTGGCGATTTCCCGAGCGCGGTCATCCGTCACCTCGGAAGGCGCCACGACGACGCGGATTTCGCGACCCGCCTGGATGGCAAACGCCTGTTGAACCCCTTCGATCGAAACCGCCAGTTTCTCCAAGCGGCCCAAGCGCTGAATGTAGCTCAACATGGATTCAGCCCGTGCGCCCGGTCGAACCGCTGAGATCGTATCCGCTAAAATTACCAACCCAGCATAGATCGTCTCCGGCTTGACCTCTTCATGGTGAGCGGCGACCGCATTCACCACGATCGGGGTCTCGCCAAACCGTTTAATAAATTCGGCCCCGATCATCGCGTGACTCCCTTCGAGCTCACCGGGCACGCTCTTACCCACGTCATGCAAAAGCCCCGCACGTTTCGCCAGGTTGGGGTCCAGGCCCACCTCACTGGCAATCACCGAGGCCAAGAACGCCGTCTCGACCGAATGATCGAGCACGTTCTGATTATACGAAAAACGATACTTCAATCGTCCCAGCAGTTTGATGATTTCCGGGTGCAGGCCGTTGATATTTAATTTAGCGACCGCTTCCTCCCCGGCCTGAAGCGTCACCAAGTCAATCTCCTCTTGGGCCCGCTTCACGCCTTCCTCAATCGAAGCTGGATGAATCCGGCCATCTTTGACGAGGGCATCGAGGGCCACGCGAGCGACTTCACGCCGCACCGGATCAAAGGACGAAACCAGCACCATCTGCGGCGACTCATCGATTAACAAGGTGACGCCCGTGGCGGCCTCGAAGGATTTAATATTTCGCCCCTCCCGCCCGATGATCCGCCCCTTCATTTCCTCGGTGGGCAGATGAATAATCGTCGCGGTGAGATCGTTATTCGGCTTGCTGGAGATCCGTTGCATCGAGGCCACTAAAATCCGCCGAGCATCCGTCTGGATCTCTTGCTCTGACTTTTCCAGCGTCGCCCGCCGCAGCACCCGCAGCTCATCTTGGCACTCGAGCAGGACCTCCTCCCTCAACTGCTTTTTAACTTCATCGGCATCCAATTGCGATACGCCCTCCAAGCGTTTCCGCACGCCCTTCGAAAGGGCCCGCATGGCATCCCGCGCCTGCCGCACGGCCGCATTCTCCCGATTGAGCCGCTCTTGGCGTTGCTCCAATTGGTAATCAAGCAGTGCCAACGATTCCTCGTGCGCCCGGATTTCGCGCAGCCGGACATCGCTCTCAATTTCCCGCCGGTCAAAATCACGGTTCAAATCGGACCGTTTCACCTGAATCTCGCCGTCGATCTTCTGTTTGATTTCCTCGGCCGCCACCGCCGCTTCACGGCGCGCGACCGACAGCAATTCAGCTGCCTGTTCATGCGCTACGCGCCGCGTATGCTTCGTCATCGTCCATATCGTAAAAAAACCAACGCCACCGCCAACGACCAGCGCCACCGGGAACGACCAGTCGACAAACAGATCGATTTCAGCGATCAGAAAAGCGCCATTTACTAAGTGCACTCGCGTCAAGGAAGTGCGAACCGTACCGACCAGAAATCAAACCTCAAGTCTTCTTCTGGGAATGCTCAGTTACTTACCAGCCCCCGCCCCAGAATCGGATTTTGGCCGTGACGGCAAGAAACCGAGCCAACGTTGTACCCCAAAGCTTAAAAAATGGCGTTTCTTAGTGGTAGGAATCAATAGCTGCGAGGCCTTGGGCCAACCCTGCCCGCGCCCACGCTGACCTCACCTTTGGGGCCGGGCGGGCTGAAAGGTCGGTAATGTCGCCGTGAGCACGGTTTGCATCCGCTCGAGTGCGGCCGCTTCCCCAGCGGTGGCGTCAGTTTGCATGAGCACATAAGCCCAGCGATCATTCCGCGCGTGGACGACTCGGTTCCAGGCATCGAGGGCGAGCCGGTGCCCCTGCGAGGCCACCACGCCATCTCGGCTCACAAACCAATACGCCACCAATTCTGGCACCACCACTTTGCCTCGCGCCGTCGGCACTTCCCGCTGGACCCGCAATAATGTCGCCGTGAAATCGGCCTCTGGGCGCTCCGGAAACTGCCAAGCGTGCTCGGTCGCGCCAGCCAGCGTCCAACCTTGGGCCACTAAGCACAATTCCGGACGGTGGATTGAGGTACGATCACGACCACTTAACACAATGGAGAGAAACACCCGCGTCTTCGGATCGGCGAGCGACACGTAAATTCTCCGCGAGTAGCCTGTATCCGCCGGGAGAATTTCCCGTTCGATCGGTGTAACCGGCGCCGAGCGACCGATCCATTCAGTCCCGATAAAAGCGGGCAAGGCGATGGGGTTTTTGCCATCCGTCGCCAGTGCTATCCCCACTTCCGCGCGCGCCGGGAGCTGCGTCAGATAGCGAAGAAAAAACATTTCCCCCCCAGCCAGCGCCGCCACGCCGATCGCGACGAACCCGCCCGCCCGCGCCGATTTGACCCAAGTGACCGGCGCCGGCGCCTCCTTATTGATCTCCGCCGTCCCGTTTTCGGGCCACCAGCGAGCCAACGCCCGCCCGCCCATCATGACCCCGCCCAGGACGATCAGGAAGACTCCGTAACCCATGACCGCATGCACACGATCGCCCCAAACGGGCCCACCCAAGTGCGCTGCGAAAATAATGGCGATGATGCGCGCGACATTGCCGAGGTAGACGAGCGGAAAACAGAGCGACAACATGAGGCCGCGTCGCGACCAAGTCCTAAAATTGAGGTATCCTAATAACAATGACAACGCGGCCAGCGCGGTCATTGAACGGAGACCGGAGCACGCGGCGGCGACATCGTAACTATAGGTGCCGTCGGGCGCGAGCAGTTGGGTCCCGCTACGCAAAACTCCGATGCCCGCGCTCTGCGCCAGCGCGGCACTGGCGTCCACGACCCAGACCCGCAGCCAAAAGCCGATCGAATCCAACGCGTTGATCGGAATTGCGAACAGCATGAAGGCCAGCGGAAACGCCGCCGCTTCGCCCCAGCGCCGGCCGCCAGCCCAGCGCAGCAGTCCCCACATAAAAATCAAACCCGCCACGATCGAGATCCGCGCCTGCTGGGCCGCAAAGCCCATCGCGTGAAGCCCCAAGCCAACCAGCAAAGCCACGATGGCGGCGCGCGCGGGTACAATGTGATCTTTTCGCGTGGAATTTTCCATCGCCACCACCCTCGCACCCCTCGATCGCGCCAGCCCGTTTTGCCAAAATAACCACAAGCTCAGGCCGAAGATGATCCAGCCGTGCTCCGTCTCTGAACCGGCGTGCATCCATTGAAATACCCACCAATAAAAAAGCGACGCCGTGTCGATGTAACCGTGATTCGCGTTGCCAAAAAAGTGAAAGACCGCGACCCCGGCGACTCCGCACACCCATACCGGCCAGGATTGGACGGAAGATGGCGTGCGACTTGTCATTGATGGGAAAGAGAGCCTAACTCGCCACGCTTGGCAAAACCTTCGCCCGACTCCACGCGCCCCTCTCGTCTGCTTGTCCTCGAGCTCTGGGGCCTCGGCGATCTCGCCTTGGCGATCCCTTTTCTGAGAGAGGCCGCCCTTCACACGCACGTTACCCTGCTGGCTAAGCCCCAAGCGGCACCTGTGCTGGCCCGCTTCGCCCCAACGGTCGAGCACGTGCCGCTGACCGCGCCGTGGTCTGCCTTTCACGGAAAATATCGGCTCCATACTTGGCCGTGGCGGAGCTTCGCGCGGACCCTCCGGGCTTTGCGCGACTACCGTTTTGACTGCGGCGTCAGCGCGCGGCCCGATCCCCGCGACCACCTGCTTCTGCGACTGACCGGTACGCCGCGCCGCTTGGGCTTTCCCAGGCGAGGCATGATCGGCCTACTCACGGAAAGCGTCGCCGTGCCGCAAAAGCCCCACCGCGCGGAACACTGGCGGGCCCTCGCTGCGGCCCTAGGTTGGCCACTGCGACCAATACCCACCAGAGCCCGATCAGGCCGTCGAATCATTTTACACACCGGCGCGGCGCAACCGGTCCGGCGCTGGCCCGCCGGCCGCTTCGCCGAGCTCGCCGAACGCCTCCGCGCCAGCGGCTGGGAAGTCATTTCGCTCGACGATACGCTGACCGACCTCGATCGCTTGCTTGATACGCTCGCGACGGCCGACCGTTTCATCGGTAACGATTCGGGCCCCGGCCATCTCGCCGCCGTGCTGGGGGTACCCACGTTCACAATTTTCGGACCCCAATTACCCGAGTTGTTCGCACCCGAGCATCGCGGCGCCGCTTGGTTGGAGGGCGCGCCTTGCCCCTATAAACCCTGTTCCGATCGCTGCCGGTTCGCGGAGCCGACATGCATTCTCGCGCTTTCGGTGGAAGCGGTTTGGTCGCGGGTCGCGACTTGGCTTGCCATCAAACCCGCCGAAAGGATTCGGCCCCCACCTCCATGAATGTCGCCCGCACCACGCACGAGCGCAGCCGCAAGCCCTCGCCGCCCTCACCCAGCGCCGGTCGGTTCGCACCTACCCGCCCTGGTCCGGCAGTCGCGATGAACGAAACCTCGAAAACCAGCAAAATATGCGGGCCGCTCGAGTTCGCCATTCTGCAAGGCGAAGACATTGACATTGGCCGTGGCTCCGATCCGGTCACGCCCCAAGCTCGGCGCTTCGACCTCGCCGACGGCGACGCCAACCTGATCACGCGCCACGTACAGGCGCGTTTCGACTTAGTCTGCTCGGCGCACTGCCTCGAGCACATGCGCGACCCGCGGAAAACATTACTCGACTGATGGCAATGGGTGAAACCCGGCGGGCACCTCATCCTGATCGTCCCAGATGAGGATTTGCACGAGCAGGGCGTCTTCCCGAGTCAATTCAACCCAGCGGACACCTGCACGTTCACCATGGGCAAGGCGCGCAGTTGGTCGCCGGTTTCCCTCAACGTCCGCGATCTCGCCAGAGACCTGCCCAACGCCGAAATCATCCCGCTCACGTGGCACGACGATGGGTACGATCGCCGCCGGCAGAGCCACGGTGGTATCCGCGTACCACCGGGTCGCGCGTCCTTTGTTCGCCGCCTCCGCCATCGTTTGGGCAAGCGGGGCTGGCGGGCAAACCCGTACCGCAATCGCCCCCTCGCCTGCCTCGTGCCCATCGACCAAACCACCCGCCCTGACGTGCTCGCCCAAATCCAAGGCGTGCTCCGAAAAACCAGGTGCGCGGCCCGCCGTTTTCCTCGCGCGCAGAAGCCGCCCGATACCCGGCGACCCCTGCTTCGGTTTCCCGCCCACCAGCCTGCACGTTCTTTTACGTCGCCCGCCTCACGTCACCAGCCAACGCCTGATGAGCGGTAGTTTTACCCCCGCGGCATTCGCCACCAATCGCCATTCCCGCCAGCCCCCCGCACGGACCAAGGCCACGCCACGCGTCGCCCACTCACACCAGTGCCCCGCGCGATACTTTGTGAACGCCACCAAAGAACGTCGTAAGAGAATCCTTCGCGCCGGCGCGCTGTAGCGCTGCGACCAGCGCGCCCAGAGACAACGCTGTCCACGGTAAAATCGCTCAAAGTCACGGTTGGCCCGTGCCCCCGGATGCGCGTGATAAATGACGAGCGGTGCCGGCACGTTCGGCACCGAGCTTAAATCGGCGCGCGTGGTCAACGCTTGAAAAAAACACGCGTCGTCAACCGTTCCGAGCGTTTCATCCCACCAGACGCCCGTCTCACGCTGATGAAAAAGCGTGTTCGTATCGGCCAGTGCGTCCAAGAGCAGCGCATCACCCGCAAATGCCGCCACGCCAATCTGCCGATAACGTCGCCGCCCCGCCACCCGGATCTGCATTCCACAGAGCACCACCGGGCTGCCGGTGGTCACCGCGAGCTCTCGCTGGGCCCGCACTTTTCCGGGCTCGTATTCGTTGTCATCGTCCAAATAACACACCCACGCACCCCGCGCCGCCCGCAACCCGGCGTTCTTAGCCGCCGCACATCCCCGCGCCTGCTGAAATGGCACCACCCGCACTCGGGGGTCGGCCAAAAGCGTCGTGAGCAAATGCCCACCTCGCCACTCTGAACCTGGCGGCGCGTCGTCTACCACCACGACCTCCAGCGAAACCCCCGCCTGCGCCAACGCGCTCCGCAGAGCGGCCGCCAAGGACGACCGCACCCCTTGGGTCGGCAGTATAATGCTGACCTCGGGCGCGTTCACCGGAAGGAATCGGTCATTCGCCCCAAGCGTCGCCCCACTTTGTGCCAAAGGCGATGCGCCGAATGCCGAAACATCCTCCGGTGCATTTCCTCCGCCGCCGCCGTCACCACCAGCGGCGACAGGCGCGGCTCAGGGCGCAGCGCTGCGAGCGCAAACCCTCCCCACATACTGCGAGCAAAAGCGCCACCCTGAGGCCTCTCATGAAACCCACCCGTCACAAAATCAAGTTCCACCGCATGGACATAAGGACAATCAGCCCAAGCCGCCCGCCGCAGGCCCGCGCGGCAGTCAGGGTTAAAGCTGTCGTGCATCAAAACATAAACGGGGACGCGGGGGCGCATCCGCAACAGAGCCTCGATGTCCGCCGCGACCCCTACGGCCGAGTGATCACCATCCACCAAGACGAAGCCCAAACGACCGGATCCCCGCTCGATCTCCGCCAAGACCTCAGGAATTTTTTCGCGCGATGCGCCCGTATGAAAACGTCCTCGCGGAAATCGCGGAGCGAGCTGCGCGCCCACCCCGGGATCGGCGTCGATCGAGTGGACGCACCCGCTCAAAGCTGCGAGCACTTGCAGGCTCCCGCCAAAGTGCGTGCCGATTTCAAGCGCAACTTCGGGCCGGAGTCGCTCCAGCAGGCCAATCAAAGCAAATTGCTCCGCGACCGACATCTCCCAAGGCAGGGAATATTCCGGAAAAAATTCTGAGGGCTGGCTCATTGCAGAGAGGCCGATCGTCGCTCCATGCCCCACGCCTTTACAGCCCTTCGTCGCTAGCTCAACCCTTTCCGTGCAACGGTGCCAATTTACCAGCTTGCTTTGCAGGGATGACCGCACGGACGTTCAGTCTAAGTTATGATCATCGCTCATCAGTTGAGACGGCGGCTAGCGGGCCCTTTCACCCGCTCGCCGTTCAACGTGCAACGTCTGCGCTGGCCCAATCCGTTTTCACCGCCCTACCGGCAAAAGGAAATCAACTTGGCGCGCCCCGGCGAACTCGGCGACGTCGTCATGTCTCTCGCCGTCGTCCGCGCCATCCGCGAGCGCAATCCCACCGCGTTCATTACGTTTGTCACGCACTACCACGAATTGCTCGAGGGCCACCCCCTGCTCGACCGCGTAATGTCGCCGGCCCAAGCGGCCCAAGCCGGCCTGCGCAACCTCATTGCCTTGCGCTACGAGGTATTCATCCCCCTCCGTCTCCACATCATCGATTACCTCGCCGGCTGCGTCGGTTTGCGCCAAATCTCCCACGAAATTCCCTTGCCCGATTTTTCCGCCGAACTCGGCGCTTGGGCCGCGCTCATTCCGTCCGATCGGCCCCGCATCGTCGTCTGCCGCGCTGCCGGGCCATTCACACCGAACAAAACTTGGCCCGACGATCGCTGGGATTCCTTAATCTCCCGTCTCACCGCGCACGGCACGGTCATCGAGCTCGGAGCCGACGCGCCGGCCCAGCCGAGCCACAACGGGCAAATCGATGGGCGCGGCCGCACCACCGTGCGGCAATTCTGCGCGCTGATTGCCCAGGCTGATTTATTGATTTCAGCCCTGACCGGCTCCGTCCACATCGCGGCGGCCTACCGCGTGCCGACCGTCTCCGTCCTCGGCGGTTATGAATTACCAGTGAACACCGCTTACCCTCTTCACACCGCACTCTATCGAGGTGTAGCGTGCTCCCCTTGCTGGCTACGCGCAGCTTGCCCGATCTCTCGCGAATGCCTGCGTCAGATCAGCGTCGAAGACGTGCTCACCGCGGCGCTCCAGCAATTGGCCACGCGCGCCGCTCGCACCTGACGCGCGCCGACCGCACAGTTTACCAACCACCCGCCGCTCAGCTTCCTTCCTGCTCTCACGCGTCTTCCCGCCACCGCGCGCGTCTTCCCGCCACCGCACGCGTCTTCCCGCCACCGCGCGCGTCTTCCCAATGTCATCCTCCGCCCACCGCTGGGCCCACCTCGTGCCGCTCATCGCCGTCCAAGCTTTCGGCTTGGCCTGTGGCTTGGTCAGCGTCCGCTGGTCATCAGCACTTCTGCCCCCGGACGTGCTGGGGTTTTTCGGACTGCTGATTAGCACCCAGCTGTTCGGCACCACCGTTACCCATCAGGGTGTCATTAAACATCTGCAACGGGCTTGGACGCCGGACCTACCTGTGCGCAGCTACCTTCGTCGACTCGCTCGCGCCGCGGTGCCGGCAAATCTTCTGCTGGCGGCTGGGCTTACGCTTTTTTTCGCCCTTTTAAAAATAACCACGCCCGGCGAGTTTAGCTTCGCGTGGTGGCCTTGGCTGATCGCGGTCAACTTTGCCGTCATCCTGGCCCACCTCGCCCACGCAGCCGTCCAAGCCGAGGAGCGGTACTGGGCACACTTCCTGATATTTGCCGTGGGCGCCGCGACGCGCTCATTCCTCCCCCTGGCACTCGCCGCCAGTTGCGGCCTAACCGTCGCGATGCTCAGCGGCGGCTTTTTTTTACATACCGTGATCTGGGCCGCCGTGGGTTGCTATGGCGTGCGCGCGGCTTGGCAACGCCAAGGCGCCGTTGCGGCCTTGCCCGCCGATGCACCGACTCCGATGATCACCGCGTTCATCGGCGCTGGCTTGTGCGGCTGGCTCGGCCTCACCGCGCCACGCCTGCTCGCCCCACTCATTCTCTCCCCAGATGACACCGGTTATTTCATGCTGGCCCTCAACCTCGCCGGCGTCATCCCGGCCGCTGTCTGTTTGATCGGTTTAAGCTACACATTTCCACCTTTGCTGGCCGCGGCCCGCACAGGCGCCCACACCGCGCAGTTGCTCGCAACGACCAACCGTACCGTCCTACACGCGCTCGTGATCGGGCAGATCGCGCTGGGGTTACTTGCATTCAGTGGGCCTCAGCTGGTCGGCCTGATCATTGATCCTCGCTACACTTCGTCGCTGCAGTGGCTCCTCGCCGCCGGCGGCGGGATTCTCGCCAGCGTCTCGCATTCGTTTTATGGCAATCTGCTCATTGCGCTCAATCGCGAGACCACGTGCTTCCGCCTTTCTGCACTCTCCGCGGGCTTTCGCCTCACGGCGATGGCAGCCCTCGCATTCACCGGGCACGGGGAATGGTTTCGTCTCGGACTAACGTTGCTACCGTGGCCCACCGCCGCCCTCGAGGCTTGGCTCGTGGGGCGTTGGGTGCGCGTGAGCGAGCAAAAGCATCCGTAACCGCCGCCGCGCGTCCCCGTTGCCTGCTAAGAGATTGCCGAAAACGCCCATTCGTGACCCTTAACGACGTGCCAGCCATTGCCACTCGAGGAATCGCGATTGTCGCCGTCGGAATAATCGGCGCACTCGTGATCGGCTGGGATATCGCCCAAGGGAACCTCACGCTGCCGACGGTCGTCGCGATTCCGTTGGTGCTGGGACTCTTCGCGCGGTGGGCCGGAGTGGCCGCCGACCCTTTCCTCGGCGGAATCCTGCTCGTCGGTTACCTCGTGGGCAACCGCGGCTTCGCGCAGTTGAATGTTCCCGGCATCCCACTTTTACCGGGCGAGGCCGTCCTCGGTTTAGCCTTGGCCCTCACGTTGTGGCGCGCAGCCCGGACGCAAACGCTGCCCCTGCGCCGCGATGCGCTTAACGCCTTGGTGCTACTTTGGATCGCGGTCGGCGCGACCCGGCTGCCGTTCGACTTTCGGCAGTATCACATCAGCGCTCTGCGCGACTTCGCGATGATTTACTACGCGCTGTTTTTTTTCCTCGCGCAGGCCTGGGCGGAGCAACCCGCCGCGCGGCGGTGGCTGGTGGGTGCCCTCACCGTGGGGCTCGCTCTTTGCGGGCCGATATTTTACCTCTTCGATCTGCAGCAGGAGTGGGTCACGTCTAATCTCACCCTCGGCAACGTGCCGCTAATTTTTGTGAAAAGCGATGTCGCCGGCGGCTTTATGGCGGCCGCCGTCCTGTGGTTCGCTCAGCTCTACTCCCGCCTTCGCCATCTCGGCTGGCTCCTTCTCACCAGCTCCGCCCTCTTCGGCACCGTCATTTGTAATAGCCGCGCCGCCGTCATCGCCCTCGGCGTGGGTCTGCTCTGGTTGCTCATTCTCCGGCAATGGCGCGTCCTCCGCCCCATCGCGCTGCTCGTCACCATCGGTCTTCTTGCCCTGCTGATTCAGGCCGTCACCGAGCCCCGCCCTCTTACCACGTTACCACTCTACCGATTGTACGAAAGCGCCACCTCGATCGTCGACCTTGACGGCACCCGTGTCTACCAAGTCGCCGATCTCAGCGATAAGCCCGATAACAATCAGTTCCGGCTCGTTTGGTGGAGTTCCCTCATCTCAGAAACCTGGCACGACGGTCCCTGGCTGGGGCTCGGCTTCGGGCGTGATCTCGCCGCTGAGTTCCTCCGCACTTATTACGCTGACAACAATAACGACTTCACCGCCCGGAGTCCCCATAATTTCCTGCTGACCGTCTTCGGGCGAATGGGCTTACTCGGCGAAGCCCTCATCCTCGCCATCATCGCCATCTTCGCCGTCAAAACGTGGCGTGCCGGCCGCACGCCTCCAAGCGCCATCACGCCGTCCGCTCACCTGCCTCTTTGGTTGACCGGCTGGACCGTGCTCACCAGTGCCTGCTTTGGGGTCGTCCTCGAGGGTCCGATGGGCGCAACGCTCTTCTGGACAGTGCTCGGCCTCGCCAACGCTTCACCCATGGGCGCCCCCCCGCCCTCAGCACCCGCTCCCCTCGACCCTAAACTCTGATATCGGAGCAGACACCCGCCAAAGCACCCTGTGGCAATCGAGGCGCCCGGGAAGTGTTTAATGAGATCGACTCTTTATTGCCGCCGGAGACCCGATGACCGAAAGCGCCGGGCCTGCCTCCGCTTCGAAATCGAGCCATCCACCGCTGCCCGACCCACGGCCCGTCGTCTTCCGGGCGATAAAGAAACCCCTGCGCCCAGCCAATCTAGTTTCAGGGGGTCCCAACCCCAAAACACGTTTTGAACCGACTTAAACAACGGCGTCCTCGATGCGCCCACGATTCGCCGAGGCGGTTTTCCAAGAGCCGGATTTAGTGATCACGGGAAGCGCGCGCAGACTTGATTATGACTCTACGTCGGGATCGAATGGAGGGTCTGAACCAACCCCGACGAGTGACCGTGAGCCAATTTCCCTATGCCAATCCGTGATCCAGATTTCTGCGTCCAACGCGTCACTTTTATTATGAGAGGGTTGGGGCGTTTCTTTTTTGTTCTCCTTACGGCTGGTCTCGCCGCGGCCGCCGACGGCTTCATCGTCGGCCGCGTGACTAATCCTGCCTCGGGCGAAGTGGTGCGCAACGCGGAGATCTCCACACGCCATGGCGCGGGTTTGGCCATCTCCGACGAGAATGGCACCTTTTCCCTCGGCCCCTTGCCCGCGGGCGAAGTCACCGTCACGGTGAGTTACACGGGCTACAAACCGATCTCCGCCCTGCGCACCGTCACGTCTGGCCAGACGGTGCGGTGCGACTTCGAGCTCACCAGTTCTCTCTTCGCTGGCGCGGACTCGGTCGTTAAGCTCGGCGCTTTTGTGGTGGCAAGCGAACGAGAGGGGAATGCCAAGGCGATTATGGAACAGAAGAATTCGATGAACCTGACCAACAGCGTCGCGTCGGATGTATTTGGTGATGTCGCGGAGGGGAACGCGGCCGAGTTCCTGAAAAATATTCCTGGGGTCGATTTATTCCTCGTGCAGGGGGAGATCGTCAACGTGCGGCTGCGCGGCCTCGGGGCGGAGTATAACTCCGTCACCATCGACGGTGTGCGCATGGCGAGCGCTGACGCCAACAAAGGCGCGGCTGGCGACGCCCGCGCTTTCAGTTTCGAGCAGGTCTCGCTTAACAGTTTGGATGGTATCGAGGTTTCCAAGACGATCAGCGCCGACGTGGATGCGAACGCGCCGGCCGGCACGATCAACCTGCGGACCAAGCGAGCGTTTTCACGGCCGGGCCGGCACATCACGTGGCAGGCGAACACGACGATTTTTTCGGGCGCGCTCCGCTTGGGTGAGGCCGATGGGCCGGATGACGCGCGCCATCGGAAAATCCGGCCGGGCGGCATTATCGAGTTCTCCGACGTGTACTTCGGGCGTCGGCTCGGCGTGGTCCTCAATATCAGCGAGTCCAACCTCTACTCCGAAAACGCGCGAACCAACCTCACTTACAATTACGCCACGACCGCCACCGACCCGCGCCCAGCCGTGCCGACCGCCATCGGGCTGTACCAATCGCCACGTCTCAACCGACGCTCGACGGTGACGTTCACGACTGATTTCAGGGCGACGCCCGCTCTGGTGCTCTCCCTCGGGTTAATTTACAACGCGGCTCAACTCTACAACACGCAGCGGAGCTTTACCTTCACCGCCACCAATCGTGCGGCCGTAATCGGCCTGAACCCACTGGCAAACTTCGACGCGACGGGGACAGTCACCACCAATCCGGCGGCGGTGGTCAAACCTGGTGAGGCCTACACGATGTTGCCACGTTTCGAATACAAACGGGGTGCACTGACGATCGAGGGCAAGTTCGTCGGTTCCATTTCAACGAGCTGGTACGATCCGATGGCACGGGAAGGCTCGGCTCGGAATTCGGGTAGTCCACAGCTCGCGGGTGTTGGGGTGAAAGCGATGCATCTCTCGAGCATCGGGGGCGACTGGCAAATGGTCCAAACATCCGGGCCGGATCTTAGCCTCGGCCACGGTTACACCAACCGAGAACTACAAATCAACGATGGGCGTTTTGGTCGGACGAAGGTCTTTGGTGGCGACGTCACCGCAACGGCGAAGTCGACCCGCGTGGTGCCGATCGTTTGGAAGATCGGCGCGAAACGGCAGCGCGAGCACCGCGATTTTTTGGATCATGCCAACGCGCGTTATTATATGTACACGGGGCCAGGCGCGGGCACGGGCATCTGGGCCAACTATGCGTCCGCGTATCGGTTTGATGGCCGCGCGACGAACTCAAACCTGACGTCGTCCTCGGGGCACGGGATTTTCATTCCGAGCCTGCTGGCGATCGGTCGGTTGTTTCGGGAGCACCCGGAGTATTTTGCCGACCGTATCGCCAACGGCTCGACCACCGGCTCTCGCTATCAGAGCGCTTTTATCGCGAACACGCGGCACTTTGACGAGGACGTCACCGCGGGATTTTTGATGGGTACGACGAGCCTCGGTCGGGCGACGTGGCGCGCCGGCCTGCGCTGGGAGGAGACGGCAACCGATTCGCTCGAGTTCGATCCGCGGACACCGACGGAAGTTCGCGCCGCGGGTTACGCGGTGACCGCGAGCACCGGGGTCGCCGCGACCATTCCCGGCGTGCAGTACCAGTACTTTTCTCAGCCGAAGATTCATCGCACAGGTGGTTACGCTAATTTTTTTCCAAGTGCTTCTTTTAAATACCGGTTTACCCCCAACCTCGATTTTCAGCTGGGCTACAGCAATACCATCCGCCGACCGACGTTTCGCGATGTCGCAGGCGTGTGGTCCGTCGATGACGCGAACCAATCGATTTCGGCGCCGAACCCGAATCTCAAGCCGGAACGTTCCGACAACTTGGCCGCCCGCCTCGCCTATTATTTCGAACCGGTCGGCATCCTCGGTCTCAATCTCTACCAAAATTCGGTTAAAGGCCTGTTTCAAACAAATCAACTTACCGCGCAAGAATTCGGCAACACCGATCCGGATTTCACGCAATACACATTCGTCACGACCGTGCCGAGTAACAACCAGGTCACGATCCGCGGGCTTGAGTTGGACTACAGCCAAAGCCTCTCGTTTCTGGCGGCACCTTTGAAGGGGCTGCATGTTCGCGCGAGTTACACGCGGAATTACGCCAGCACCGTGACGCCAAACATGAGCCCGCACGGTGTGAACGCGGGGCTGAGTTACGTGTTTAAGCGCGTCAGCCTCTACACGAGCGCCGGCTGGCGCGATGATGTGCCGTTGAATGTCGCGGGCACTTCGTTCAATCGGCACCGGCTGCCCATTGATATCGGCGGCACGATCAAATTTACCCGGCGGTTCGATGTTTTCTTCACGGGTCGCAACCTCCGCAGCGAACCGGTGATTACGCTTCAAAAACAGGGCAACGCGCCGGCCCTGACGACCACCTACGAGCGAACGGGTGCGACCTGGACGTTTGGCCTCAAAGGTACATTTTAAAGATGACCTCCGCCTGGCGACGGCGTCTTCAGCGAATTAATGCGATCGGCGCGAGTTTCGGTTGGCTCGCGCTTGTCGACGTGGCTGTCGCTGCCACGCCGAAACCGCCTGACGACCTCGGGTCTCAAGTCGGCGACGGTTACCGCGGCATCTGGTATATGAACCAGCCGACCAAGGACGGCTACGTCTACAAATACAGCGGCGGTTTCGCGACCTACCCCCAGCAGCACGTCCCCATCGCGATCTACGTCGCGTCGCAACGGAAGACATTTTTCGTTTTCGGTGGCTCGGCAGGTAACGTCTCGGAATCGAAAGATGAGCTGCAGCATATTGTTTCCTACTACGATCACGTGACCGGCACGGTGCCGAGACCCGTGCGGATTCTGCAAAAGCGCACGGAGGATGCGCACGATAATCCGACCCTCTCGATCGATGCGGAGGGTTTCCTTTATGTCTTTTCCTCGGCGCACGGCACCTCGCGGCCGGCTTACATTCACCGCTCAAAGCGACCCTACGACATCACCGTCTGGGAACTCCTCGTAACCTCGAATTTTTCCTACACGCAGCCGTGGTATCTGCCGTCGTCGAGGCAATTCCTGTTTCTGCACACACTCTACAAAAACGGCCAACGCACGCTCAACTGGAAATCGTCGCCCGACGCGCAGCGGTGGACGGAGCCACAGCTCATCGCACATATTGAGATGGGTGACTACCAAGTGTCGCAGCGCCAAGGCGACACCGACCGCGTGGCCACGGCTTTTGACTTGCACCCCGATCATGGTCGAGCGGGAACCGGGCTGAACTATCGCACGAACATCTATTACCTGGAAACACGCGATGCCGGCCGTACTTGGACAACCGCCGACGGCAAATCGGTGGCGCTGCCTCTCACTGAGGCCGACAACCCCGCACTCGTCCGCAACTATCGCTCGGAGAATCTCAATGTTTACTTGAAGGACATCGCGTTCACCGCGGAGGGGCAGCCCGTTCTGCTCTACCTCACGTCCAAGGGTTTCAATCCGGGACCGCAATCCGGACCCTATCAGTGGTCCACCGCGCGATGGACGGGAACGGTGTGGGAATATCGACAGTTCACCACGAGCGACCATAATTATGACCACGGCTCGATGTACATCGAAGCCGATGGTACGTGGCGCGTGATTGCGCCGACCGCGCCCGGCCCGCAGCCCTTTGGCACGGGTGGCGATATGGTAATGTGGACGAGCGGGGACCAAGGCCGCACCTGGATCCGCTCCAAAACGCTGACGCATGATTCGCGTTATAACCACACCTACGCCCGCAAGCCAGTGAACGCCGACGCGGACTTTTACGCCTTATGGGCCGATGGCTCCCCCTTGCAGCCAACGCCTTCGTCGCTCTACTTTGCCACGAAGAGCGGCCAAGTTTTTCGTCTGCCGCAACACATGTCGGATGAGACGGCGAAGCCGGAAGCGTTGCCTTGGTGAATCCCACCCGCGTTGATCGAGAGCGGATTTTTGTTACTCACGGAGGAAACCGCCCAAGGCGATCGCGCCTCATGCCCACGACTTGGCAATGGGCGGATGCACGGCCCGCGCCGACGAATGGCGCTGGGAGAAACTGACCCGATAAAGGCTGGCCCGCGGCGCAGCGTTGCCGCCGGAGTTCGATGGCCGAACCGGCGGGCTCGGCATCAGTGTTGCCGGCGGTCTGCCCATTCACTGGCGCAGGCCATGGAGGCGATCACGCCGTGACGCTTGGAAACATTGCGATGCCGCGGAAAAGGACGGCGCCTCCGCGTAGTGGCAGGTGTCCCTGCCCGTCGGGGTTTTGGTACGAGCGTGAGCGGGCGGCCGCGCGCGGAACCACCGACACGGAAGGGCGCTACGCGGAGGGCGGACCTCAACCCTAAACTCTGATTTCGGAGCAGACAATCTGCAGAGCCCTCGTTGGCTGCCCAGGCCCCCAGCGATTTTCTCGCCCGCAACCCTCAACTTAGCGCCCTTTCGCCGAGACCCGCTCGGACTGGTCGTCGCGCCTATGCGGCCGGTGGTCGGAGTCGTCATGGACTCATGACGCGGGAAGACGGCGTGGCTGTGGCGGCGGTAATGCTGGAAGTGAGGATTCAGGGTGAAAACTCGGCCGTCGCGATGGATCCGACGTCAGGCGGACCAGACAGGCGCCCGCCAGCGCCAGGGGCGTGTCGGCGGAGCGCTTCATCAGCGCTTCAAGCGCGCTGGCTTCGGCGGCGATTTCAAAGGCGGGCCGCAGCGTGCCTGCGTGCACGGCCCGCAGGCTCAGACCGGATCAATGCGTCCGCGTGCGGTCCGTAAGCAGGTTTTCTTGCTGCGACCGGTGCCGCGCTCGACCACGGACCGTTTCAGCCTGCCAGCGTTGACGTTTATTTTTCGCCGAAAGGTGGCGCGACTGAGGCGTGCGTTGATGCAATCGCCGCCGCCAAGAAGACGATCCACGTGCAGGCCTACAGTTTTACTTCTGCGCCAATCGCCGCCGCGCTGGTGGCCGCCCACAAGCGAGGCGTAAAGGTGTCAGTGATCCTGGACAAGTCGCAGAAGACCGCAAATTACTCCGAAGCTGACTTCATCGCTCATGCTGGCATTGCCACTTTCATCGATTCCAAGCACGCCATCGCGCATAACAAGATTCTGATCGTGGACGCATCGGTGGTGCTCACTGGCAGCTTTAATTTCACCAAAGCCGCCGAGTCATCCAACGCTGAAAATCTGCTCGTGATTCGTGATGCTAAACTCGCCGCACGTTACCTCGCTAACTGGCAAGGCCACGAGTCGCACGCGGTCGCGTATCTCGGGCGGTAGTTGAATCAGAGGCTGGCTGTTCCTACTTCTTCGCCAACCTCTCGAATAATTCCCGCGCTCGCGTCGTCGCTTCGGCCTTCTGCTCGGAGGACATTCCTTTTTCGATTCTGACGAGAAATTCTTTGGCGAGCTCGTAACCGTTCGCACCGGCGATGTTGTACCAGACGTGAGCTAGGACGGGATCTTTCGGCACGCCTTCGCCCTTTTCGTACACCCAGCCGAGGTTGCACTGCGCGCTGGCACTCCCCTGCTCAGCCGACTTGCGAAACCACTTCACGGCTTCGGTGGGATCCTTCGGAACGCCGTTGCCGTTTTCGTACATCAAGCCGAGTTCGAACTGGGCGTCGGCATTGCCCTGCTCAGCCGACTTGCGAAACCACTTCACGGCTTCGGTGGGATCTTTCGGAAGGTCGGAGCCGCCGAAGTACATCCCGCCGAGGTTGTATTGCGCAAGGGCATCTCCTTGCTCAGCCTTTTTCCGCGTCTCGCTCAGCGACTCTGCAAAAGCGACCGACACCAAAAGAGCGGACACGCAAAGGAGGCGAGTAAGGCATCTCATGGTTGAACCGTGCGCGCGATGGCGACCGAGTCCAAGGAAATTGGCAGGGTGGTGGATGCGAAGCTGGGAAAAAGAAGGAATCTTTTATGGCGGGTGAGAGGCGGGGGTTGCGAATCCTAATGACAGAAAAGACCTGAACTTTTTTTTACAAAAGTGATTGAAGTATGGACCCGCTGACATGGAAGGCGCTCGCCGCGAAACTCGAAACAACCCTGCAATCTTTACACCGCTGGCGGCAGATGGACGACGCGCCGACCGAGCCGAATCTGGAAGCGTGGCAAGCCTTCAAGACGCTCCGAAACCTTGGCCGCGACCGCCCAACGTCCGAGCTAGTCGCGCTGAAGGCCGAACTACTACGCGAACAAATCAAACGCGAGCGCGCCCGCAACGCGCGCGAATCCGCCGACGTGATAGACCGCGAGGTAGTGGAAACGATGCTGGTGACGCTGGGGCAGAAGTTGAGCCTGCTGTTGCGGCCGAAGCTCGAAGTGGAGCTAGGCCCGCGCATGGTGGGCAAGAACGCCGCCGAGGTGTGCGTTGAGGGCGCTCTGATCGTGAATGAAATCCGCGAAGTCGTGAACGCGAACCTTGCGACGTTTGAAACCGATGCGCTGCCAAAGACGCGCGACTCGAACGGATGACCGCCGGAAGCGTGGGAGACGGGCAAACGTGGGCTCCAAATCTTGTCCAATTCTTGTCCACCTCGTAAATATTTCGGTAAAAACGGGTAGTCGTTTTATGGCGTAAACACCTATCAATCAAATTGGTGGGCCCACAGGGATTTGAACCCTGAACCAAAGGATTATGAGTCCTCTGCTCTAACCGTTGAGCTATAGGCCCAGCACATTGTCACCTCCCATTTTTCCAGTTCGGCGCCCGGAGTCAATTGTCCCGCAATAGAATCCTTTACCCGTCGGCCTACTCGCCTCGTACCTCTCGCCACCTCCCGCTCGACCCACCTCAACCCGCTCTCGACGAGCGCGCGCCCACTTCCTCGGCTCCCGTCCACTCAACCCGCAGGGCGATCTCGCCCACCCACACACCCTTGCTCAGGCCGCCGCCGCGACGCCTCCCTCTTTATCAATCTCTCGACCGTTCCATTCATTCACCTTCCAGTCATTCCCCTTCGAGTCATTCTCGTTTCAGTCATTCTCGTTTCAGTCATTCTCGGCTCGCCGCACGACTTCTCTTTCGGCAACTTCCCTCGCTGCTCGTCGCCACGCTTCCTTTTTCGCCCTCTCCCCGTCAGCTCCTCCTTTCCGATCCCCACTCCCCTCCCTCGCCATGCATTCGCCCGACTCTCGCGATCTCGACCGCCGCCAATTTATCAAAACCGCCGCGGCCACCGCCCTCGCCAGCGGTTTTACCGCCAGCCAAGCCGCCAGCGCCCCCCACCGCTCCTCACTCATCGCCGACGAAAATCGCCGCCCCGGCACCACCGATTGGCAACTCAACCGCGTCCGCCTCAGCAAGGCGCAGGGCGTGCGGGCTCCCGCGGTCGAGGGCTACTGCTCGAGACAATCCGTCCTCGCCGGGGAATCACTCGACATCTTCGTCAGCACCGCACCCGCGGCCCGTTTCAAATTAGAAATTTTTCGCACCGGCTACTACGGTGGCTGCGGCGCTCGTCTGCTGACGACCCTCGGTCCTTTCGAAGGCCAACCCCAGCCGATCCCCAACCCCGGCGCCAAGCGGCTCGTGGCCTGCACGTGGGCGCGGACGACAACCCTGAAAATTCCCACCGACTGGCCCAGTGGCGTCTACCTCGGCCGGCTCACCACGCTGCCCGCCACCGCCGGCCAACCCTACTGGCAAAACTACGTGGTCTTCATTGTACGCGACCTCCGCCGCGCCGATCTCCTCCTCCAGTGCAGTGATAACACTTGGCAGGCCTACAACAAATGGCCCGAAAATACCTCGCTCTACACTGATCCGCGCGGCTCCCAGGTCCGCGGCGTCGCCGTCAGCTTCGACCGCCCCTATGGAAAATATGCGCAGATTTACGAAAACCCCCAGTCACTCGGCTCCGGCGAATGGCTCTGTTTCGAGTTTCCGCTCGCGTATTGGCTAGAGCAATACGGTTACGACGTCACCTATTGCTCCAACAGCGACTGCCTCGACGCGGCGCAACTCACCCGCGCCAAGGCGTTCCTGAGCGTAGGGCACGACGAGTACTGGGATCCCGCGCAATACACCGCCGTCGAACAAGCCATCGCCGCCGGCGTGAATGTCTTATGGTTGTGCGGCAATTCCGTCTTCGTAGTCAGCCCCTTTGCCCCTTCGACCGACGGTCGCCCCTGCCGCACGATTGAGCGCGTCGGCCACTTCGCCGGCCTCACCGACTCTGAAATTGAGAAGGTGCGCGCCGTCTTCTCAAATGACTACCAGCGGGCCGGTCCCGACGAGAGCGCAATCATCGGCGCCCGCACCGTGGTTCCCTTCAACGGGGGCGGTGACTGGACCTGCACCCAGCCCGACCACTGGATCTTTAATGGGACCGGTATGAAAAAAGGGGATCACATTCCCGGCTTGGTCGGCTGGGAACACCATGGCGCCCCCGCCAACATACCTGGGCTTGAGGTGGTCGCCGAGGGTTTGGTCTGGGCGAGCGGCGTCACTCCCAGTCGCTACACTGCGACGATTTTCCCCGGGCCTAAAAATAATTTCGTCTTTAACGCGGCGACGATCTTTTGGGCCCAGGGCCTGGCTTCGCCGCCCGGCCACATGGTGCCGTGGTCCCATTGGTCGCGGCCCAACGGACCGGATGGGCGCGTCCAACAAATCACCCGCAACCTCTTGAACCGCGCCATCGGCCCTTAGCGCTTACGCACCCCAATCCCCGGCCAGGCTGGCAGCGTCAACCTCCCCTCGACGATCAACACGCCTTCGAAGCAATCGTTTTTAATCAACACCGCCCCGTCGAGATCCGCCCAGTCGACGAGCGGAGATAATTGGGCCGCCGCGGAAATTGCACAGGAGGTTTCCGTCATGCAGCCAAGCATCACCTTCAAGTCGAGGGCGCGGGCGAGGAGAATCATGCGGTGCGCCTCCCGCAGGCCCGTGCATTTCATCAACTTGATGTTCACACCATCAAAGACCCCATGAGCCTGCTTGATATCCGCGAGCCGTTGCACGCTTTCATCCGCAATCAGGGGAAGCGGACTGCGCGCCCGCAACCACGCCGTATCATCCACCTGAGCCTTCGGCATCGGCTGCTCGATCAACAACACCTGCCGAGCCGCGCACCACTCAATCATTCGGCAGGCGTCGTCACGATTTTTCCAACCCTGATTGGCGTCGATCGTAATCGGTTGATCAGTCACTTCGCGGATCGTCCTGATCATCATCCGGTCGCTCTCGGCATCGCGCCCCAGCTTCACTTTGAGTATCTTATAAATCGACGCCTCCAGCGTTTTCTTCCGGACCATTTCCGCCGTATCGATGCCGATCGTAAATGACGTCACCGGCGCCTTGGCCGGGTCGAGACCCCACAAGCGATGCCAGGCCACACCAAGGCGTTTTCCGATCCAATCGTGCAGAGCGATATCGATCGCCGCCTTCGCGGCGGGATTGCCCAGCGCCAGCGCATCGATGGCGGGAATAATTTCCTCGAGCTGAAAGGGATCCGCGCACCCGGCCAAAAAGTCGCGCGCCCTCTCCAGAAAAACCGCCGCGGTCGCTTGGCTCTCGCCCAAATACGGTGGCATCGCCGCTTCACCGTAGCCAATCACGCCGTCGACTTCCACCTCGACCAGCATGGCGGGCGTCGTCGTGCGCGTGCTGGCGGCCAGGCCAAACGCATGCTTGAGTTCGAGGGTGTAAGGTTGGAAACGAAGATTCACGGCCGGAAATTACCCACGACGGATTACACGGATCGCCACCGTTGCAACCCGGTATTCGGGTTAACCGTCGCGCGCCCGTCGGCCCCAGCAGGAGTGCGCGCCCCGCCACCTTTGGATTGACAAAAGTCCGGTCTAGCACGGCTCTCACGAGCTTTCCCCGATGTCTACTCTCTCCGCTCTTTCTGGTATCCGCATCGTTGATTTCAGCCACGTTTATCAAGGCCCGGTCGGCACGCAGATTCTCGCCGACTACGGCGCCGATGTAATCAAAGTGGAACGTCCTGACGCGGGCGATTGGAGCCGCCGCTGGGGGCCCTTCGTTCATGACGTCAGCCTCCCCTACGCTGGTCTCAATCGCAATAAGCGGGCGTTTGCCGTGAACGCGAAGAGCGCGCCCGGCCAGCAGGCGATCCGCGCCCTCATCGCCACCGCCGATGTCCTCGTGCATAATTTCCGCGCAGGCGTCATGGAAAAATTGAACCTCGGCTACGACGACCTGGCCGCCCCGTTTCCCCGGTTAATCTATGCTTCTTCGGGCGGCTGGGGCGATCACGGGCCCTCCGCGGATCGCGCCCGCGGGGGCCACGATCTGATGGCGCGCGCCGAGGCCGGTTGGTTCACTCAACCCGATCCCGCCAAGCCGCCGTTCCCCGCAGGTATTTCCGCTGATTATCCGGCTGGCCTCATGCTGATGCAGGGTATTCTGATGGCACTCCTCGCCCGCCATCGCACGGGGCAAGGCCAACGCGTGACGACCGACCTGCTCAGCGTGGCGTTTCACGCCCACTCTTGGGAGGGACCAGCGGCGATGAACGCGGCGCGCGTCACGGCCACCTCCGGAGTCAGCGCGAACGAGTCGATCGTCGACAAATCCTTCGCTACTCTTGACGGGTACATTGAAATTTCCCCCGTCTTCTCCGATAACTCCGTGCGCGATATCTCGACGGCGATCGAGCTGGGTGATCTCTCGCAGGAGGCGCGCTTCTCAACGCACGCCCTGCAAAAGGAAAATGGCCGCGCGCTGAACGCTCTCCTCGCCGGGCGCTTTCGCACGAAGACCACTGCACAATGGCTGGTCGAGCTTGAGCCGAAAGGCGTCTTCTGCGCGAAAATAAATACCATTGAGGAGGCGGCCGCCGACGCCCAGTTGCAGGCCAATGGCATGGTCATCGAGATGGATCACGGCGCGGCCGGTCGCCTGCGCTTGCCCGGCACCCCGGTGCGCCTGCACGGGACTCCGCCGGTACCACGCCAGTGCGCCCCCGCGCTCGGTGAACACACCGTCGAGATTCTCCGCGAGCTGGGCTACGATCAGGCGGCCATCGGCCTGCTGCGGAGCGCCGGCGCGATCCCCTAAGCGCCCGCCCGACCGCCGGCGCGCTCCTCGGCCCCCGCGCTCCTCGGCTCCCGCGCTCCTCGTCAGAGAAACCTGAAGATGGGCGCCAAATGATCGGAGTGACACGCACACACCTTTCTCCATCCTGCTCCCAAGTGACGGCCACCGCCGCCGTCGACGATCCGCGCTCTACCCCACCTCATGACTAGCCCCTCGCTCACAGCTGCTTTCATCACGCTCACCTTCGGCCTCCTGCTCGCCTCCGCCCAATCTTCGCCCTCAACCGAATCTTTGGAAACTCGCATCACCGGCCAGGTCAGCAACAGCGCCACCCGCGCCCTGCTCGAGGGCGCTACCGTCGAAATCCCCGCTCTTTCTCGACGGACTCTCACCGACAATCTCGGCCGCTTCACATTTACCCAGCTGCCCGCCGGCACTCACTCGCTCCACGTCGCCTACATCGGACTCAATCGCGAAGAACGCGCCATCCGCGTCGAACCAGGCACACCGGCCAAAGTGACGTTCGAACTAAGCGCCGAGATTTATCGGCTCGATAAATTTAGCGTCGTCGGCGAACGCGAGGGCAACGCCGCCGCGCTCACCGCCCAGCGCAACGCCGCCAGCGTAAAAAGCGTCGTCGCGCTTGATGCGTATGGAAATCTTTCAAACAGCGAGGCGGGCGAACTCCTGATCCGCCTGCCCGGTATCGCCGGTTCGCTGAACGGGGAGGGCGTCGTCAGCGAAGTCATGGTCCGCGGCACCAACCACACGCTTAACTCCGTCACCATCGACGGCAACAAGATGGCCAGCTCCGGCGGAATGGGGCGGAATTTCCGGACCAATAGTATTCCCGGAGCGTTTTTCGACACCATCGAGGTGACCAAGGCGGCGACGCCGGACATGGATGCCGATTCCCTCGGAGGGAACATCAACATGAAAACTCGTTCACCCCTCAGCATGAAGGAAAAACGGCGGATGATTTATCGCCTCGGCGCGAAATGGGCGCCGCCCTTTTACGCCCACAATCCCGCGACGCGGAATCATTCGAACCATCCCATGAGTTCGTTCAGCTACCAAGAGGTCTTCGATGCCTTCGGGGGCGACCGCAACCTCGGCGTTACCTTCAGCATGTTTTACAGCGAGAACGCCACCACCGGCTACCAGATGACCGAGGACTACGCTTATGTCACGACGCGGCCCGCCTACGTTTGGGATTACCGCTCCGCGGATCTCTACAACAGTCGGCAAAACAAGAGCGCCACCTTGAAGATCGACTACCGCTTTAACCCCACTTTCCGCGTCTTCTTGAACAGCATTTATAACGACGCGCATGAGCGGTCATTCGAGTATTTGCGCACCCGCGCCTTTACCGCGCGCACCGTGGCTCCCCTGAACAGCGCCGGGCAGCCCACCGGCACGAATGCCATCCTGGGCGACTTCACCGACGCCATCACGCGCGTCCGCCCCGTGGCGGCATCAACCTTTGAGCTCCAGTCCGACGGCAACCGTTTCGAAGATTCCCAGCGGCAGTTGCACGCGGGGGCCGAACATACCTTTGCGCGGCTCACCCTCGATTATGACGCCGCCTACTCCGAGAGTCTCGTCCGCCAAAACGACGGCCAGAATAGCCCGCGCGTCGGCTCTGGCGGCTACTTTCGCACCTGGCTCACCGGCGTAGGTTGGACCCTCGATAAAACGGCTGATCCCGCGAAACCACTCTTCACCCAAACCGGCGGACCCAGTATTTTTGATCTAAAAAACTACACGAACAGCGAACTCAATAAACGAGATAACGAGCGAAATGGCATCCTCGAAAGCATTTCTGCCAATGCGCGCTACGCCTTCGACTCCAGCGGAACCACCACGATAAAAGCGGGCGCCCGATTCCGGCGCCAGCAAGCGCAGGAAGTCGGTGGCGATCGCCGCTGGCAATACGTCGGACCAGACGGGCGGCTCGGCCTGAATCCCGCGACCGGGCGTAACGACGACGACCTCAGCGTCTTCCTCTTCAATGGCGTCCAGACCACCGAAACCGCGCGAAATGGCGCCATTCCCTATACGCATATCGGATACGTCGCCGAGCACGTTAAAAAGAATCCGACGCAATGGCTGACCGATCCGTACTACGATGAATCCAGAAAATTTATTGGCACGCGTCAGGTCACTGAGGACGTCGCTTCAGCCTACGTCATGGGCGCGACGCGCTGGGCCCAACTGCGCGCGAGCGCCGGACTGCGTTTCGAGGAGACCACCGTCGCCGGCG
Organism: Opitutus sp. GAS368; assembly: GCA_945903465.1. Lineage (GTDB taxonomy): Bacteria > Verrucomicrobiota > Verrucomicrobiia > Opitutales > Opitutaceae > ER46. The sequence goes on along the minus strand of CAMDOF010000041.1, from coordinate 2,161 downwards.
AGGGCTTTGTGCGGGCGCGCACGCTCGCAACCGCCGCCACGATTCCCGACCCCACGCTCCGAGCGCGCGCCGACTATAATAACCCACGGAGTATAACCGGCCGGTATCAACAAACATTTCCCGGAGCCTATTTGACGTATCATTTCTCCCGCACCTTGCTCGCTCGCGCCAACTGGTCGAACAGCATTGGGCGTCCGCCCTTCACCAACCTCGTGCCACGGGAAGACGTGAACGACCAGACGCAAACCCTCACGGTCGGCAATCCGGCGCTCAAGCCCCAGTTCGCGGAGAATATCGACTTCACTCTCGAATATTATTTCGAACCCGTGGGGGCTTTTTCAGTCGGGGTCTTTCGGAAAGATCTGAATGATTTCATCGTCTCTCTCGGAGGCCAGACCGTGCCAAACGGCACGAGCAACGGCTACGGCGGCAGCTATGGGGGCTATAATCTGATCACCGATCTCAACGCTGGCCGCGCGCGGATCCAAGGCATCGAGCTCAGCTATCAACAGCAACTCACCTTCCTTCCGGGCCCACTGGGTAAGCTGAGCTTCTTCGCCAATTACACGCGTCTCACGACCGAGGGTGATTACGGCACGACGGGACCGCGTACGACGCACCTCGTCCCTAATTTCGTGCCCACGACCGCGAATGCCGGTCTCAGTTTGCCGTGGCGCCAGTTCCGCGCTCGCGTGCTCGTCAACCATACGGGTGAACATCTCGTCGGTTACTCCACCGACGCATCACGGCTCCGCTATAAAATCGAACGCACCGCCGCCAACCTTAACCTCGGCTATGTATTTTCGCCTAAGCTCGAGATCTACCTTGATTTTCAGAATATGTTCAACGCGCACCAAAAATGGTACTACGTCATGCGCGATCGATTGCAGAGCGACTACGACAACGGTGCCTTTGTGAACCTCGGCATCAGTGGCCGCTTCTGAAGCCTGCGCTGCCGCGATCGGCTCTTCCGGCGGCGTTCCTTCGGCGGGCGGCCCTGGGCTTTCTCCGCCGGCGAGATTTAGGCTGACCGCTTTTAAGAATAACCGGGCTGGGTGGTCACCTCGGCCGGTCGGCTTCGTCTTTGAAGTATGAAACTCACCCTTGGTTCCGTTGTGGGCATCGCCGGGGTTCTCTTCGCCCGAGCGATCTCTGGATCAACCCCCGCGCCAATCGAGGGCACGCGGGGCGCACTCCTCCTCGAAGAAAGCTTTGAGGCCGCCACGTTGCCCAAAGGTTGGTCTAGAAATACCGGGAAGCTCGGCGTCGCGGGAGGCCGCCTCCACGCCAGCCAACTCGCGAGCGACCATCACATCGGGGCCTTTCGGAAACAACTGCCTTTGAAAAACTGCGTGATCCAGCTGGATTTCAATTTTTCCGGCGCGACCATGTTTCACCTGGGCTTTGATCCGGCGGCCGGCGAGTTGAAGAAGCAGGGCCATCTTTTCGCACTCGTTATCACACCCGAGAGTTGGACCATCACCGAGCAACCGGATAAGGCCGACCCGAAGTCCCAAGCGGTGGTGCACGCCAAGGCGGCGGCGAAGTTCACCCCGGGCGAGTGGTTCACGCTGACGCTGGAAGTTAATGGTGAAACGGTCGTGGCGCGCGTGGCCGGAAAACCCACCCTGCGGGCGACTGCGAAAGACTTTAAGGTCAAGAAGCCAGGATTGGTTTTCCGGGTCGGCGGCACCGACGGACGGGAAATCCTCCTCGATAATTTGAAGGTGTGGGCGTTGGAGTGAACCGCGTGGGACCCTTCGTGCCGGCAGCGCCGCGGCTCACCGCGAGGCCGAACGTCTCAGCCGAGAGTCACGCCGACCTCAGTTACTGAGCGGCCTCCCCACCAAAACAAGTTTTGGCACCGACGGGAAGAAACATATTTATCTTCCCATAAACGACTTACAGAAGCTATTTCTTAGCGAGAGGGTGGGTGGTGGGGGAGCGAAGCACGCCGTCGTCGCCACCATCGGCGACAGGAGTGTCGCCGGTCCGTCGGATGGGCGACACTCTTGTCGCCCCTGCAGCATGAGAGCCTCCCCACCAAAACAAGTTTTGGCCCCGACTTGAAGAAACAGCTTTCTTTTCCCACCAACGACTTACAGAAGCTGTTTCATGGGAGCGCTAGAGGGTGGGTGGTGGGGGAGCGAAGCACGCCGTC
>CAMDOF010000040.1 GCA_945903465.1 Opitutus sp. GAS368 | reverse complement strand
CGCATGGCGGATGATTCGCAGTGAGGAACAACTTCGCCGTCTGCAAAATTCTCCACGTCGGCGCAAACCGGCCGGGATTCCTCGTTGGTTTGCAAAGTCGCGCCCAACCGCCAGAGCGGCCTGACTTCTTATTTTAACGCCTATGCCCCACGCCCTCCCCTCCCCCGTCCGCCACTCCCCGTGCCAGCAGTTAGCGTTGCGCCCAGCCGCTCCAACTCATCGCGTAGCTGCGAATAACTAAGCGTCTTCGTGCCGTGCAGCATCATCGCAGGCAAAAAAGCCGCCGCGTTTGCCAGCCCGGCCAAGTTCGCCTCGTTGCCGTACCGCAACGTGAGTGTTAGGTGCACCTCGTTGCCTCGCGATTTTTTATTTAAAAACGTCACTTTTACACCGCTCGGGAATTCCTCCCGCACCACCCTCGACTCAATATTGGCGGGCGTCGCCTCAAACGTTTCCCCCGCCGCCACCACCGCCCGGCCCGTGTAACCCGCCACCAGCGACACCAGATCCGGAGCGGCCGGCACCGCCACCCGCTCAGACTGCTCCGTGGGAATAAATAATCCCAAGGTCCGGTTATTCCTCCGGAGATAACGGGCCGCCGCGGTCTTCACGGCTGCCGGCGTCACCCGCTCCACCCGATCTCGCGCCAGAAAATATAGACGCCAGTCCCCTTGCGCCGCCCATGTGCTGAGCGCCACCCCCACTTCCGCCGTATCATTGGCCGCCAGCTCACGCTGCCGCAAAATCGGCTGCTTCGCCCGCCCCACCTCATCCTCGGTCAATTCCATCTCCGCGAAACCTTCCATCGTCATAATTAAAAGGTCGCGCACTTCCTCCACCGAAACCCCCGCCGCCACGTCCGCCGACACCAGAAAGAGACCGGGGTCATGCTGTCTTTCCGCATAGGCCGACGCACTCGTCGCCTTTTTCGGCTCAATGAGCGCCCGGTGCAGGCGTCCCGTCGACCGCGTATTCAGGACACCGGCGAGCACTTGCATCGCCGCCGACTCTTCATGCACCCCCGATGGCGTATGATAGGCCAGTCCCACCGTGCTCACCTTCCCCACCCGCCGCAGCGTTACCATCCGCTCACCGTCTTGCGCGGGTTCCTCGGTCCAACCCCGATTCAGACTGCGCGCCGGGCGCGGAATCACTCCAAAATGTTTCTGCACATAACCAAGAACTTTCCCTTCGTCGAATTTTCCCGCTACAATTAACACGACGTTATCGGGCTGGTAATACTTGCGATAAAAATCACGCAGGTTCTCGATCGGCACGCGTTCGATGTCGCTACGGTTACCAATCGTGGACTTGCCGTAGTTGTGCCAGTCATACGCCGCCGCTACCATGCGTTGCCGCAGCACTCGATCCGGAGAATTTTCACTCCGCTCAAACTCATTCCGCACCACCGTCATCTCGGAAATAAGGTCTTCGCCGCGCACGAAACTGTTGACCAAGCGATCGGCCTCGAGGTCGATCGCAAACTCCACGTTCGCATCCGTCGCGCTCAAGGTCTCATAGTAATTCGTGCGATCAACGGACGTGCTCCCGTTAAAGATCGCCCCGTGTTCCTGCAGCGCCTTGGGGACCGCCGGGTGCCGTGGCGTACCTTTGAAGATCATGTGCTCAAGTAAATGCGCCATGCCCGTCTCGCCGTAGCCTTCGTGCCGTGATCCCACCAGCACCGTCATATTCACCGTTACCTTGGCCTGCGATTGGTCCGGAAAAAGCAGCACACTCAAACCATTCGCGAGCCGATATTCAGTGATCCCTTCCACCGAAACGATCTTCTCGGGTCCACCGGTCTCTGCCGCCAGCACCCCCCCCGCGAGACCTGCAAAAACCGAAAAAAATACCGGCCAGCGATCTAACCGTGATAAAAAGGCCGTCCCCAGCATGGTTCGCAAAATCATCAGGATAATGTACGTGATCCCGTGGTTCCAGCAAGGCCCAAGCCACGTCGGCCCACTCGGGGGGATAATGCGCAGTGAAGTCAGTTGCGGGTCCAACAGGCATCCCAGCGGAGATTGGCGCGGAGGGTGCGGAGCTGGCAGAGGGGCGTGAGCGTTGGCTTCAGTCCACGAGGCGCCGGCTTGTTTGAAGCGGGCTGGGCGGACGTGGCGGTGGCTTGTTTGAAGCGGGCTGGGTGGACGTGGCGGAGGCCGCTTTCGATCAGGCCGGAGCCGCCGGGCAGGTCGAGCGCGAAGGCGCGGGCGCAGCCGAGTTGGTCGGTGCGGTTGTCCAGATAGCGCCGCGCGGCGCGCACCGGGCCATTTTTTTCAAGCACGTCGTGGTTTTGGCAAGCAGGGATTGCATCCGCTGCTCCGCTGCTCGGTGCCAGGCAGCACCCTGGGGCTGACTTCGTGGAGGTTGCTCATTTTCATGATTCGGCCCGCCCGCGGTTGGTCACCTTGCTGCGACGTTTAAATCCGGAGGCGATCGCCAGTTTCCAGCCCGCTGATTTTCCCTTCACCAGATGTCCCTCGATCCTTCCGCCGTCTTGCTCAACACGGTCAAAAACCCAGACCATTCGGCTTTTCTCGCCTCCTCACGGCTTCTTCAATTTTTCGGCGACAAGTTCTTGAAGCGTCACCACCTATTCACTGAGTTGATGATCAAGAGCCGCCGCAGTCGCTTGAATACTCTCCTTCTCAGGCTTGGAAACTCGGCACTGAAGAAACTCAGTCTTGGGACCAGTGCCTTGTCGGTCTTTGGCCGCGATCTTGGCGGCGGCGATCTTGTTGTGACAGTGGCAGAATGAAAACCGCCAAAAATAGGCGGTTTGAACAGGGTTTTGTCCTTAGGGATGGATCTTCTTAGAACTTCAAAAAAGCTGTTTTCTTCCTATGAACACGTCGCTTGCGATGGTCGGTCACTGGTGATTTTCAAACCGCCGCTTTTTGGTGGTGTTGCCACCGGCACACTTACTTGTTGACGGTGGCGAGTCTCATGCGGCCAAGGCGAGTTTGGATTCCCGAACAAGAAGGCCACGAACAACGGTGGCACTCCCCCTGGCTCCGGTCTTGATCGGAGCGTCCATCCAAACTCTTGCAATCGCCCGCAACGAGCCATCAGCAGTCCGCATTGCGCTTATCCGATCGACCACGGCGCGTTCCGCAGGGTTTTCCCCGAGGTCTTCGCGGTGGGCGGCGAAACCGTAGCCGTCGGGGGCAGAGCGGCGGCTGCGATTTGGGCTCTGCCTCAACCGCGACAGGCCGGAAGTTACCCGCTCGCGCCGCCGCCCATCACGACGACCGCGCCAACCAGCGGTCACCGCGCGGCGAGTACCGTCCCCCGTCCCCCGTCCCCCGCCGCGGGGCGGAGTCGCTCTCGTGCGAAGGCCGCTCACCGATCAAGCAAACAGCTTGCTGACCGCCTTCGCCTTCACGAGCTCGCGGGGTTGGTTGAGATGGTTGTACACAATCGTTTCCGGATCGATCCCGAAGGCGTGATAAATCGTCGCTAACAATTCCGTCGGATGCACGGGATCGCTCGATGGACTCGAAGCCGTTTTATCCGATTCACCATGCACATAGCCACGCTTGATCCCCGCACCGGCGATTATACTGGTGTAGCAGTACGGCCAGTGATCGCGACCGTCGGCGCTGTTATTATTACCGGACGTGCTCACGCCGCGTTCCGGACTGCGACCAAACTCGCCGAGCGCAACCACCAGCGTCTCACTCAGCAGGCCCCGCTGATCGAGATCCTCAAAAAGAGCACTGAGACCTTGGTCGAGCATGGGACCGGATTTACCCTTCATCCGCTCCGTGAGACCTTGGTGATGATCCCACGAGTGATTATCGGAGTTGGCGACCTTGGGCCAGATGACCTCGACTACCCGCGTACCCGCTTCGACGAGACGGCGGGCCAGGAGCAGACTTTGACCAAACGTGTTTCGACCGTAGCGGTCGCGGAGCTTCTCGCCCTCGGCGGCGATGTTAAAAGCCTCCCTCGCCCGCCCTGATACGATCAGGTTCAACGCCCGCTGATAGTACTCATCCAAGTTATAGGATGCCGTCGCTTTTTCGATTTCGGGCATCGCACCCTCAATCGTCTCCCGCAAACGCGCCCGACGCTCCAAACGCATCGCGAATACTTCCTGCGGCAATTTAAGATCTTCCGTCTTCATGCGATCCATCTTCGTCATGTCGAGATCGTCGCCATCAGGGAAAAGCGTGTAAGGGTCAAAAGCCCGACCAAGAAAACCCGCGGTACCGCCCTTCCCGACGACATTCGATTCCTGGAGGGGGCGCGGCAGCATTACAAACGGCAGCATCGGCTCCGCCACCGGTTTTAGGCGGACGATATTTGAACCAAAATTGGGAAAATCCTTCGCGTTAGGCGGCTCTAATTGACCCGATGGACTGACCTTGTCGGTCGTATAACCCGTCATGATCTGGTAAATCGCCGCGGTGTGGTTAAAGAGCCCATTCGGCGTGTAGCTCATCGACCTGATCATGGTAAACTTGTCGTTCACCTTCGCGAGCTGCGGAATGATTTCGGTAAAATTGACTCCGGGGATTTTCGTCGAGATCGGCTTGAAGGCACTGCGAATCTTGTCGGGGACGTTCTCCTTCGGATCCCAGAGATCGAGATGAGACGGTCCGCCCTGGAGATAGACCATGATGATACTCTTGGCCTTGCCCCAACCAGGTCCACCGCCGCTACCCGCCGGCTTCGCCTCGGCGTTGAGTCGTAACAACTGGCCGAGCGAGAGGCCAAGAATACTCGAGCCTCCCAAACGCAGCAGGTTGCGCCGCGTCATTTTGGCATGGGTATCACAGAGGTCGGTATTGAATCCACCGGGTAGACGAATCATGGCTGGGCCTTTTGGGTTGAGGAATTAAGGGCAAACGAGACGAATTGAAAAAAAGCGCGATGCCTCTGGCGAGAGCAGTCGCCGGACCGCTGGGTGAGCAACGGACCGCGTTGATCGCCATCGGCAGCGGCCAGAGTGAACATCCGGAAAAATGGCTGACGCCGGTTCATCGGTTAAAGAGAAACGCGGGGTTGTTGATGATCGCCCAAGCGAGGTCTTGCGCGCCCGTCAGGCGTTGGTCGGTTAACTGCTGCGAACTCATCGCCGCATCCGCGCGTAGCTGCACCAGCTTCGGGTCAGTCGGCACCGGTAATTCCGCCACGGCCAAGGTAGCCTTGAGCGCCTTTAACGAGGGATCCTCGGGGAGCGGAAATTGCGCCTTGGCCAAGGCATGCTGCCTTTTGATAAGCTCCAGATCAGTTTTCCGGATATACTGCGCCACCAACTGGGTTTGTTCCGAGGTCCGTTCTCCCGCTGGTAACTTTAATACCGCCACGACATCCGCGGGCAAACCCAATTCCAAAGGCGCGGGCGAGGTGGTGGCCCAAACGCGGAAACGACCAATCGAAAACCCATCTTTAAAACGATGCTGGAGACTGAAATTCAGGGTGGCGCCCTCCTCACTACCGATCGGCGCAGTCAAAGCAAAGCGGGCGTAATGCGGCTCGCCGTACTTCGGATTCACTCCCCAGCCATCACGCCCACTTTCCGACTTCCCATTAATCGCCGTCTTCACGTCAAAATCTTTCTGAGAAAAATCGGCGCGGGCGTCCTTAAACGGGGCATCGACTTGGTTCCGCTTTCCACCGCGATCACCCCACTTCAAGGTTATCTCTGACAAAACAAAATTCCCCGCCGCCCGCCCTGGCCCAAAGGCCGCCAGGCTCGGATCCGGCAATACCTCCAGCATGATGCCCGTGATGCCCGCGAGGCTTGATTCTGCCACGACCGCATAATCGACGGAATTAGCCACCGGCCCAGAGGCAAGGTACGACCCATCTGCCAGCTTCATCAATTTGTTCAGATTATTCGCCGTGGCCGTCTTAATCTCCAGCGGCACCCACGGCGTACCCATCCGGCAGCCATCCAAGGACGCTTCCCACTCGGCCAACTGCGTTTCGAGCCGGCCCTCGTGCGTGGCGAGCGCCGCCGATTCTACCGCGATCTTCTCGACTCGTTGCTGCTCCGCCGCTGCTACCGCGGGAGCAATCGCAAGCCCCCGCGCCTCGACCGCGGCCTTGGCGACGACCACCGCCGTTTCCCGATCGCGCTGCTTTTGCGCAAACAGCGGGCGCCACCATTCCTCGCGCGCTGTCAGCTCACTCGCCAAGTGCGCATGCTGCCCACCCATCGCCTGCCACGCCGCGAGGGTCGCATCGGTCTCCTTCGTCGTCGCGTGCCGATTCAAAGTCCGCAGGAAAATCTCATTGATCAAAGCCCGATCGTCCGTCGCCACCGACGCCAATCGCGCAATCTCGTTCTTCGGATCATTGATCGCACCGGAGACCGCCGGACCACTCAGCAGCGCCATGATCGAACCCAGCCCAAGATCGCCGCTGCGCTCACACTCACACGCCGACTCACGTGCCGGGCGCCCGAGACTCGCCAATAAACCGCTCGGTACGTCGATCGCCGAATCAGGTAATTGCGCCGCGCGGGTGCCCGCCTTGACGCCGGGAAAATTCGGGGTGGATCCCGTCACGCGCAATACCGCATCAAACAATACTTCTGCCGGTAACCGGCGCGCCATCGCGTGCGAATAGTTCGTGCGATCATCTGAGTTCCAGGCGTGCGTACCCAGCGTCAGCTGATAGGTCCGCGACTGGCAGATCAACCGCTGGAGCCGGCGCACGTCAAAGCCACTTTGCACGAATTCCTGCGTGAGAAACTGCAACAGCTCGGGATTCGAGGGAGGATTTCCCGCGCGAATGTCATCGAGGGGGTCGATCAGTCCAACGCCCATGAGATAGCCCCACATCCGGTTCACATAGCTCAGTGCAAAGAAACGGTTATCCGGCGAGGTCATCCACGATGCCAGCTGCTCACGCCGCGTGGATTTCTCCGGTGCGGCGGCCACCTTGGCGGGAAAGGGAAAAGCCGGCGCGCTAATCTCCCCCGTCCGGTCGTGCGTCACTTCACCGGCCGCTTTGTCGTAAGTAATTTCATACAACGGTTTCGCTCCTTCGACCGCCGTGCCCGCGATTGTCTTATTCCCGCTTTCCGGATCTTTTTTCAGATCCACCTGTGCAAAAAAAGCCGACATCTGATAATACTGGTCCTGCGTCCATCGTTCAAACGGGTGATCGTGGCACTTATTACAATTAAAACGCGTGGCGAGGAAAAGATGCGTCGTGTTTTCCATGGTTTCCGCCGGCGTCCGCAGGACCTTGAAATAACTCGAGGCGGGGTTCTCGCGGTTCGATCCACTCGCGGTGAGAATCTTCCGCGCAAACTCATCGTAGGGCGTGTTGGCCGCAATCTCGTCGCGGATCCAACTGCGAAAAAGCTTGGAGCCATCTTCCCCGAGAAACTTCCGATTTACCTGCAGAAGGTCCGCCCACTTATTCGACCAATGATCCACATAATCCGGCGAACCAATCAACTGTTCGATGATCGCATCCCGCTTCACCCGCACAGGTCGCAGGTCAGCTAAAAACGCGCGCACTTCGGCCGGCGTTGGCGGCAGGCCCGTCAAATCAAGATACACGCGCCGTAGAAAATCTTCATCCGTACAAAGGCCAGAAGGCAGGATCTTCAGCCGCTGCCATTTCGCCGCGATCAATTCATCCACCCGATTCCACTTTTCCGGTTCGCTCCAGACAAAGCCCGCGCGATCGCCCATCACCGTCACCGTCGTCGCCGCATAGTTGCCTTCGTAGCGCGCCAAAACCGGCGCCTCGCCCCGGCGGAGCGTGCTCACCAAGCCGCCACGCTCCGTGGTCGCGACATCCAGGTTACTCGACTCAATAAACCCTTCCGCCGTGACATCGCGCTGCCGGCCATCCGAAAACGTCGCGATAATCCGCATCTGCTGCTTCGCTCCGACCATCTGCAAGACTGGATTTTTCGGAAAAACTTCAATGCCCGTCACCCGCGGACCTGCGAGGTCAAGCTTCGCTCCGTCCGCGATCCATCCTCGTAAAATTCGATAATATTTATCATCGAGTTTCGTGCGCTGACCACCTTCATGCGGCACGGCGGCAGTGGCCTTGAGCAACATCAGGGAATCGTCGGGCGAGGCAAAATTAACGCGGCGCCCCGCGTGGTCATCCACGAACGAACGCACGTCATAAATCGGATCGTAGCCGCGGAGGGATAGCTTGAAGCCAGCCTTGCCGTCCTTCGCGCCATGACACGATCCAGAACTGCATCCCAATTGAGCGATCACGGGGTTAACATCGCGGATGAAATCTAACTTGGGGTTCAGCTCGTAGCCAACGACCGCAAAGGGAATCTTCTGGGTTTTCCCGCCGACACTCGCCGCTAGCACGGTCTGACCGTTCGCGACCGGATGCACCTGACCACTCGCGGTGACGGTACCGTAGCGGGCATCCAATTTATAATTTACCAAGCGGGTCACATCGAGCCGGTCCCCGCTCGCAAGCGTGGCCGTGACGAGCAACTGCACCGCGTCAAACGCGCCGTTCAAAGTGACCGTCGCTGGCTCGATGGCGAGCGTCAGCACTTTGGCGCCACTGGGCAACGCCTCTAACGCCGTGTGCGGAACCACCGGATTCATCGCCGCGGCCGCTCGGCCCGCGAGCGGCAGAGCGAGGGCGCAAAGGAAAGCAAACAAGGGTTTCATTTTAAAATAAGGAAAGCTCACGGGAGGCGGCCGGCCGCGGGCTCCGTCATCGACACTCGCACCCCATTGACAGGTACTGGCACGAATTCTTTCGTGAGCGCGCCATCGCTCGCGCGGATGAGACGCACTCGGCCGTCTTCGCCGGAGGCGGCGATGCTCTGGCCATCAGGGCTAAACGCGAGGGCGTAGATGCCGCCGTTAAACTTTATCGCCGCAATCAACTTCACCTCCGCGGTGGTGAAGGTCGCGATCGCCGCCTTCTCCTCGGCACTGTAGGCGCTCGCAATTTTATCGCTGTAAGCTTTCAGCAGCATTTCTGGAATCGTGGAATCAAACTCGCCAGAAAAAATACTGACGGCGCCGCGGCCGTTAAAACTGCTGGCGGCGGCGATCAACTTGCCATCGTCACTGTAATCCACGGCAAAAATCCGCCCCTCCATCGGTGGAAACTTGCGGAGGAGATTCGCGTTGTCGCCGATCCGGCGCTTCGTCTTGCGAAACACTTGGTAGATAGCCGGCACCCCATCCGCTCCGCCGATCAGCACTTCATCACGGCCCGGTCGCCGTGCCACGGCTTGGATGCCCCCACGCAACGCCCCCGGAGTGATCGAACTGATGTTATCGATAAACCGTTCCGTCTCCACTTCCGTGAGCTTCGTGCTCATGTCGCGCCCGACCGAAATAATATGCGAACCATCCTGACTAAAAATTGTGCCGAGGACCCAATCATTGTGCGATCCTTGTTTCAGCACCTGCTCACCGGTTGTGGCTGAGATCGCGCGGACGTTATTATCAGGGCAACCGAAGGCGACGAGTTTGCCGTCGGGCGACCAACTCACGCCGTAAACCGTGTCGAAGCCCACCGGTACCGAAAGGAGCAAAGCCCGTTTCTCCACATCCCAGATTTGCACTTCGCCCATCCGAGCGGGCAAACCGCCGGCGACCGCGAGTTTTTTTCCATCAGGGGAAAAGCGTAACGATTCGATCCGTTCCGAGAGCCCGATCAAGCGCGCGATCAGGCCCGAACCATCCGCATGATGGAGCAGGACTTCATGAAAACCTGCCACGGCGAGCACCGCACCATCCGGAGAAAAATCGAGCGACGTGATGACGGGGGAGCGCTGATAGACGGGCGGATGCTCGCCATCGATCCGCTGGACCGCATTCTTCGGCGTGTCGTCCGTCGCGCCTTCCGCGATCCACCGGCTGATTAGCGCGACCTCCGCCGCCGGCAGCGGGGGTTTATCCTTCGGCATCTCCGCCTCGCCCGCCTTCGCCGTAATCGAATCAATCAACGAGCTCTTCGCGGGTTGGCCCGCCACAACCGCGGCATGCCCGCTCTCGCCACCAACGAGCAGCCGATTAAAATCCGTCATCACGTAGCCACCTTTATCTTTCGCAGGCTGATGACAACCTTGGCAACTAGCCTGAAAGATCGGCCGAATTTGTTTCCAGTAACTGACAGGTGCGTTTGGATCCACCACCTCTTGCTTCGGTGGCGCCGCCGCCAGCAGAACGCCCGCCGGCATCAATGCGACCCAACAGATCGTCCGCCCGACGTTCATGAAAAATCGCCCCGTCCTACGACGGATATTCGGGGCTGCCGATAAAGCACCGCGACCACGCGTTGGCCCGGCAGGGATCGATCCGACCGCTGAAATCGCAAACGTGACAGGAGCAATCATGAAAAGGAATAAGGGGGCGAGTGCCAGTACGCAGGCCCAAAGAGGGGTGTTAAGAGCAAGAGAAGGCGCCATCAAGAACCGGGTACGCCATAGAAGACAAGCAGCCGGGACGCTTTGTCCATTAAAATTCGAGCGCGCAGCCGCCGATGACCGGGGCGACGCTCGTCAAACGCAGCGCGATCCGCTCCGCCGAGCGGCTTCGGTCGTGCCCAGGCCTGCTCCGAAACTCCCGCTCGCCGGGTCTGCGGCCACCCGCACCCAGTCAACCGACGAAACTATAATCATACGGCGCCCGTTGCTCACGCCGCACGTACCCGTTCGCGAGCGCCGCGTGCTCCCCAACGAAGCGCTCGGCGCTGGCGTCCCACTCTAGCGGGCGGCCGGTGCGGAGGGAGATCGCCCCCAGATGACACATGGTGGCGGAGCGATGCCCCGTCTCGACATCACAGATCGGCGCCTTCCGCGAGCGGACACAGTCGAAGAAATTTTGCATATGGTTCGAGCTGCTGTACAGCCGAACCGCGCCCTCCGGCAACGGGCTCTTGAGCAATTGCGGATCACTCGCCGTAATTTGGTCGCGGTTGACCCAGATCCAGCCGTCGGTGCCCTCAAAGCGGATGCCGTTACGCTGCCCATCCGCCTTGATCTTCGCTCCAGTGAACGTCTCATCCGTAGTCGTCTGGATATTCAGTTTGATCCCGTTCGCATAGGTATAGTTCACCTCATATTGGCTGAACGCGTCGTAGCCACCGGCCAGCGGGTCAACCAGCACGCGGGCCGACACTTCGCGTGGCGCGAGCAGTCCGATCGCCCAGTAGGCGATGTCGTTATGATGGGCGCCCCAGTCGGTCATCGTGCCGCCGGAGTAATCGTACCAAAAACGAAACGTTCGGTGGCAGCGCTCTGGCACGTAATCAACTTGAGGAGCCTGGCCGAGCCAGAAATCCCAGTTCAACCCGGTGGGCACGGCGGCGGTCTTGAACGGCCCTTCGCGCAGCCCGGCGGGCAGCCACACGTTCGCCGACTTGAGTTTGCCGATTCGCTCGTTACGCACCAGCTCACACGCCAAACGGAAGCGGGCCGAACTGCGCTGCTGCGTACCAGTCTGCAAGACGATACCGCTCGCCCGCACCGCCTGCACGAGCCGCCGCCCTTCGTCGATTGTGAGCGTGAGGGGTTTCTCCGCATAAACATCCTTCTTCGCCCGAGCGGCCCCGAGATTCACCAGCGTGTGCCAGTGATCGGGCGTGCCGTTCACGAGAACGTGGACATCTTTTCGTTCCAGCACCTGGCGAAAATCCGCATACACGCGCGGCACCTTGCCATCGACCGTGAGCGTCTTGGCCGCGGCTGCCGCATGCGTACTATCAACATCGCAAACCGCCACGACCTCACCCCAGCTGGCCGCATTTTGCGCATCGCGGGTCCCTTGCCCGCCGCAGCCGATCAGCGCAATGCCCGGTCGATTATTCGGACTGGGCACTTTCGACGCCGGCGCCTCCGAGGCGGCCAGTTGACGTTCGACAAACCACCCGGGCAGGCCACTCGCTGCCGCGAGCACGCTGCACCGTTTTAAAAAGGCCCGCCGGGAAACGAAAAATGGATTCATGTGAGGTAAAATAATTTCGCAAAAGTCATGGCCGCGCCGGACGCAAGCGGAGCGAGGACCTGTCGAGCAAAGGCCCGCGCATGCCGCAGGTCAACGCCGCGCTCAACCGCAGGCAGTCCGACCCGCCGGGCTTAATGACCGGCGCGCCCACCTCCCGAAACGAACGCTCGTAGTTATCCTTACACACGCTCGCCCAACCACGGAAATCGACTCGTTAATTCCCGCAGATAAAATTTCCAGAGAAAAGGCCAGCCGAGTTTGTCGGTAAGAAAATGCCCACCCACACCACGGAAATAATTCGGACCAAACAGGCTCGTTGCGCGTTCCGCCCGCCCCATTTGATAAGCGTTGTTTGAATCTAAATAACCCGCCCCACCTCCGCATCATCGACTATCCTCGGAACAAGCCTCTTGCTCTTTTTTAAAGCGAAGCGCCCCGCTCGCCGTTAAAAAATAGTTGGCTGGAGATCGGGTCCGCTGCCAGTAAAGCTCGCAGGATTTTAAAATCCCACCTCCCCCCCCACCACCACCCACCCCGCATGAAAATCTCCCGCCCCTTCGCCGCCTGCGCGTGGCTGCTTGCGCTCACGACGAGCGCTCCGCTCAACGCCCAAGCCTCCTCCGCGGCCGCCAGCACCACCGCTCAAACCGGCACGGTGAATGGCCGTATCCAAAATGCTGCGACAGGGCAATCGCTCAATAACGCCCGTGTCACCGTGCGCGGCACCGGTCGCGTGGTGTTTACCGATGAGTCCGGCACCTATCTCGTCCCCAGCGTGCCCGCCGGCAGTATCACCCTGCAGTTTTTCTTCACCGGTCTCGATCCACAGGAGATTACCCTCCAGGTCGCTGCCGGGCAGAGCGTCGAGCGTAATGTCGACCTCACAAACGCCGCGCGCTATGGGGATAAAGACGGCACGATCAAGCTCGACGCGTTCACCGTCGGCACCACCCGCGATACCAACGCCGACTCCATCGCCACCAACGAGCAGCGCTTCGCCGCAAATATCAAGAACGTGATCTCCGCCGATGCGTTCGGCGAGGTCACGGATGGCAACGTCGGCGAATTCCTCAAATTCCTCCCGGGCATCACCGCAGAGTACGACGCCGAGTCCGGCAGCTCCGTCTCTTCGGTCGCCGTCCGCGGTTTCCCGACGAGCATGGCCGTCGTCTCCGGCGACGGCATGCAGATGGCCAACACGGGCAATCCCACAGGGAGTTCCCGCGTCTTCCAATTTACGCAAGTCTCGATGAACAACCTCGCCCGCCTCGAGGTCACCAAGGTCCCCACGCCCTCGACCCCCGCCGACTCCATGTCCGGCTCCATCAATCTCGTCAGCAAGAGCTCCTTCGAGCGCACGACCGCCCAGCTCCGCTACGGCGTCAGCCTCTCGGGCAACCAGCACCACCTCAGCTTCCAATCTCAACCGCACACGCCCGACCGCAAGGTCCAGATGATCCGACCGTCTGCCAATTTCGACTACACCTTGCCCTTGACCCGCAACTTCGGGCTCGTCCTCACCGGCCAGACTCAGAACCGCTATATGTGGCAGCAACTCGCTCTCAAGGCCTACAACGCCACCGCTGCCGGCACCGGGGCGTCCTTCGCCAAGCCGTTCCTCCAACAATTTCAGTTGCCCGCCTCCCCTCGGCTCAACGCCCGCAACTCCGCCGGCCTCCGCGCCGATTGGCGCGTGATTCCCAATGGCGTCCTCTCCGCCAATATCGAGGCCAGCCGATTTGTCTCCGATCGTTCCTCGACTTCGGCCGCCTTCGACACCGGCACGGCCGCCACTCCTACCGTCGCCGGCGGCACTCCCCTTACCTTCGGCGATAACTTTACCAGCGGCGCTACTGGCCGCGCCGGCGTCTCTCTGATGGGACTGCACGCTTCCGTCCGCCATCAGCTCGACTCGCGAACCGGTAGCATCCGTTACCGCTACGATAACGGCGACTGGCGCATCGAGAGCGGCCTGAGTTCTTCCCGCTCTCAGGGCGGCTACCAGGACACGATTCACGGCCGCTTCCGCACTCTCGCCACCGCCCTGCGCAATCCCACCCGCCTCCTGCTCGCCGACGTCGATCAGGACCGACCCCGCTCCATCAAACTCTACGATAACGCCAATCAGGAGGTGGATTTCTTTAACCTCGATAATTACCGCCTCAACACCGCCAACTCCACGCCGCGCTACATTCGCGACGATATGGTGACCGCCAAGCTCGATGCGCGGAAGAGTCTCGGCTTCTTCGCCTTCCCCGCCGCCTTGCAGATCGGTAGCTCCGAGCGCATCCAAAAACGCGATGTCCGCCGCGAGAGCGTCAGCTGGACTTACGCCGGGCCCGACCACAACACCGCGTCCATCGATTCACCCGCGCCGTACGCCATGACCACCTATGTCGGCCAACCCGAGAGCTACGGTTTCCGCAACATGCCGTGGATCTCCGTCTACAAGGCATGGGACGCCTTCAAAGCGGATCCTTTGCTGTGGCAAAAAACCCCCGCGCAGGTCGTCGCCGAAGAATCTACCCGCATCATCAATTCAGAAAATCTCTACGAGGGCGTGACGGCCCTCTACGCCCAGGCCGAGGCCGGCCTTTTCCGCAACCGCCTCCGTCTGCTCGGAGGCGTGCGTTTTGAGAAAACCTCCGCCAAGGGCCAAGGCGTCCTCAATGATCCGAACGCCGTCTGGCTCCGCGATCCCGATGGCTCCTATGCGCACAACGCCGCCGGCGTCCGCCTCCGGCGACCCGAGGCCGGCACCGTCGGCTCCATCGAGGAGCTCCGCCTCATCCGCCGCGAGCGCGCCATCCACGCGGCCCGTGCCTACGAGGGCTACTACCCAAGCCTGCACGCCACTTACAACCTCCGCGAAAATTTTCAGGTCCGCCTCGCCTACGCGAAAACCTACGGCCGCCCCGATTTCACTAATATCGTCCCCAACTCCACCATCGACGAGGCCGACCTCGAAAACATTCCTCCACCCACCACCGCCGGCTCCCCCCCGCCACTCCCAGGCACCATCACTATTCGCAACACCGGCCTCCGCCCGTGGTCGGCCGACAACTTGGATTTTTCCGCCGAGTACTACACCGATTCCGGCGGCTTGTTCAGCATCGGCGCCTTCGCCAAAGAAATCCGCAACTTCTTCGGCAGCTCCACCCGACTCGCCACCGTCGCCGAGTTGGCCGACGTCGGTCTCGGGCCCGAATACGCCGGCTGGCAGCTCACCACCCAGTTCAACCTCCCCGGCGCCGCCCGCATCCGCGGCCTCGAGTTCAACGCCCGCCATTCTCTCCGTCATCTGGGCCCCTGGGGCCGCCTTTTCCAAGTTTTCGCCAACGCCACCAAGCTCAACTTGGTGGGCAGCCAAGAGGCCAACTTCAACGCGTTTATCCGCGAGAGCGCCAGCGCTGGCGCCAGCTACCAACGCCATCCCTTTTCTGTCCTCGCCAAGTGGAACTATCGAGGAGAACAGCGTCACGGCGTCATCACCGCCGTCAACGGTTACCAATACGCTCAGGCCCGCGCCACCGTCGATCTCAACGCCGATTGGCAGGTGAGAAAAACCATGAGCATCTACTTCAGCGCACAAAACATTTTCAACGTTCCCGAGGTTCTGGTCCGCTACGGCCCCGCGACGCCCGGCTACGCCCGCCGCTACCAACTCACCACCTACGGCGTCCAAATGTCCGCCGGCCTCAAGGGTTCTTTCTAATCTCCTCACAGGACCCTTTCCCGGCCCGCGCCACTCTCCTCGTTCCGCGCGCGCGGCCGCCACCAAGGGAGCCGGGAATCTTCCCAACATTCTGACCTCCTCTTTCCGCGCGCGGCCGCCACGGTCGATGACGTCGATCATGTCGCCAAACTCGCGCCGGTTCTCCTTGCGCCCCGCGCGCGGCCGCCCCGTCCTTGCCTGGCCAACACCGCGGCCAGCCAGCCCCCGCGCCCCGCGCACGGCCGCCACCACCACGATCGCCGAATCCTTTATGAGAAACCTTGCCCTCGCCACCCACCGCTCTGTCACTTGCGGACTCCTCGCCCTCGCCGGCCACACCCTCGGCGCGCAGATCGCCCTCAGCCCGCCCGCCGCCCCCATCACCCCGATCCGCACCGGGGTCGTCGAACTCAGCCCTTTCACCGTTAACACCAGCCGCGACGTCGGTTACTCCGCCGAAAATACCCTGGCGGGCAGCCGGCTCAATACGTCCCTCCGCGATACCGCTGGCTCCGTCTCAGTCTTCACCAAGGAATTTCTCGACGACCTCGCCATCACCGATATCCGCGAAATACTCGCCTACTCCGTCAACGGCGAGCCGAACACCAACGAAAATCAAGCAGGCAGCGGTCAGAATCCCGTCGTCAACGCCCAGAGTCTCAACTCAACCATTCTCATCCGAGGCGCTGCCGCCAGCCTTGGGGTGGATTATTTCACCAGCCTGACCCCCACCGATCCTTACCGCGTCGGCCGCTATGAGGATAGCCGCGGGCCCAATAGCATCCTCTTCGGCTTGGGTGCCCCTGGCGGCCTCATTAATGAATCTTCCAAGGTCGCCTCCGTCGCCCGCGACAGCTTCTCTTTGCGCTCCAGCATCGGCTCCTTCGATCGCAATCGCCACGAGATCGAAGCCAACAAGGTCCTGCGCCCCCAACACCTCGCCGTCAGCCTCGCCGGTCTCCTCCAAGAAAACGGCGGTTGGCGCGCCTTCGATTATCAAAATAAAAAACGCCTCTTCGGCGCGGTCACCGCCCGCCCCTCGCGCTCCCTCCAATTCACCGCGATGGGCGAGATCGGTCGCGATGTCACCGCCGTAATTCGCAATACCGTGGAAACCGATGAAGCCCTCGCTTGGCTCGATAACCGCAACGTCAAGGGCCTCGCCGCCACCACCTTCACGCCTAATAATACCGTCCCCACCGCCGCCATGGCCGCACTCGGCGTCACTGCCCGCGACGGCACGGCCGGCGGCAATAATCGACGCGCCATTTTTATCGAAAACGACCAGACCCTCTTCGACGGCATCGGCGCCTTTCTCACTGGCTCTTATAACAACGCCGCCGTCCGCTCTCCCGACGGCACACCCGGCGTCACCGCTTCCGCCCTCAAAGTCTATGACCCCCAAATTTATCCCAATAATGTTAACGCCGCCGGTCCCGGTATGTTTCGCGAGCAAACCGTCCGCAACTATACCTTCACCGCCGACTGGCAGGCCACCCCGCGCCTCGCCTTTAATCTCGCTCACAATTACCAATTCACACTCGCCCGCGTTCACTTAATGACCGGGACCGACCCCACCTTGCGCGGGGATGCCAACCGCACCCTGGGTATCAACGGTCCCACCAATCCCTACGCCGGCCGCCTTTATTTCGATGGCAATTGGCGCCGCGACGTTCACCTCGGCGACATCCAGGAAACCCGCCTCGCCGCCACCTCCACACTCGAGCCTCGCCCCCGCTGGTTAGGTCGCCACCGCCTCGCCGCCATGATTTCGCGCGCCGCCCAGTCCGATGAGCGCGCCAACTCGTGGCTCGCCTTCGCCGGACGACCCTACAACGCCACGCCCAATAACGCCAACAATCGCATTACCGTCCGCAATTATATCACCGAGGGCAGCTGGGCCACTTACCGCGTGGGCGACTGGCGCGCCCTTCCCAAAACCATTAACTTTGACGGGCGCAGTTTCAACCTCGTCTGGGCCAACGAAGTCGCTGGCGCCAATAACAGCGGCGGCCAGCAGGCGTCCAAAACCGCCCTCGGCGTAATTCAAAGTCATTTTTTTAACGATCGCCTCGTCTCCACTTTTGGCTACCGCCGCGACCACGTCGCCGTCGAGGAACTCGGCTTCCGCAACGATCCGATCATCGGCGATGTCGTCGATCCCGATCCCAGCAAACGCCGCGCCACCAGCGCCATCGGCGCGACCAGCACCGCCAGCACCGTTTACCACCTGCTCGACTGGCTCTCGCTCGTCGCCAACCGTTCCACCAATCAGGGGGTACCCTCCTTTGTGCGGAAACTATTTCCCGACGGCACACTCGCCCCGCCGTCCAAGGGCACCGGCTCTGACTACGGGCTCAGCTTCGATCTGCTCCGGGGGCGACTCCAAACCAAAGTGGTTTATTTCACCGCGACCGAGCAGGGGCGCGTCACCACGACAGGTTTCGGCGACGCCTCCGGGCGCAACACGCGCGTGATGGATGCGTTCAGCGGCGTGCTCGTAGGCAACGGTCTCCCGTTTGCCACCAGCCAGTGGCAGCCCATTTATAGCGCCTACAATCCCCCTGCCACCGCCGCTTCCTCCGATTCCGCGTCCACGGGCTACGAGGCCCGCGTCACCGCCAATCTCACCCCCAACTGGCGACTCGTCGCCAACTACGCTTACACCGATTTTATCCGCAAGAATGTCGCCGCGGAAATCGCCAGTTGGTACGGCCTAAAAATGGCCAACGGGCGCCTCGTGCAGGGCGTCCGCCAAGACGCCACGGGCCGTTTCGTCGTGGATCCAAGTGCGTATGAATCGGGCAAAGCCGTCGCCAAGTGGCTCGAACTCGCCGGGCTCCGCGCCCCCGCCAATGCCTCGACCCTCACCACCTCGACCGGCGCGACAATCGCCCAGGAAATCTTCAACCTGGTCGACGGCATGAACGCTGATCGCGACATCGAGGAGAAACGCTGGGGACTGCGCCCGCACAAGGTCAGCTTGTTCACCGCCTACGATTTCAGGGACGGCCGCCTGCAGGGATTCACCGTCGGGGGCGGCTGGCGCTGGCGCTCGGCCAACGTCATCGGCTCAGATTCGCAAGGTCGTGAAATCACTGGCGCCCCCATCATCGCGAACGATCTCCTGATCGCCTACACTCGGAAATTTGCCCGCCTCCCCGGTCGGGTCCGCTTTCAACTCAACATCGCCAACGTCCTCGATCATACCGATATCCTGCCGGTGCGACTAGCCACCGGTATAACCGTGCCGGATGGATACCAGCTCCCTGGCGGCCGCGGCCGCGCCTACAGCCGCTATGATTTGGTCTCCCCGCGCGAACTCCGCTTCACCACCACGTGGTCTTACTAAGACCGCGTCGACCCGCGACCCCGTGGGGTCCTTCAACGAACTCGCGCCCGCCCCACCGCGCTCTCCCCAAGATCCGGCCGCTCATCCGCGCCGTTGCTCCAGCCCCACGCCACGAACATCAAGCCCCACTCCGCCAGCAGCGTTTCCGCTTTCCGATCACCAAGCCCGCCCGGATGCCCGACGCGCGGCGTGACACGCGTATGCTTATACGCGTTTGCGACTCCGATCACCAAGCCCGCCCGGATGCCCGACGCGCACCACCCACTCACTCGAGCCGTCCGCCGGCGAGGACTCCACCAGAACAAACCGAGGCTGCGACCATTCGCCGCCGGCCGGCCCCGCCCCAGCTATTGTTACAAAGATTTCGCGCCGGATAATTATTCCGCTCCAATGGTGCGAGCTTTCGCACGATTCATTCAACCTCCACCCCAGCCGCTGCGGTCCCTTGCCCCGAACAATTACGCTCACTACCCCGAGCAGACCTCAACCCACCGTTCGCGGCGGGGCGATTCGTTACGAGGAGCCGGTCGGACTTAGCCGCTTGTATATCGCCGCTTGCAGGCGTTTGTGGCTCAATCGTCGACTTTTTAATAACTCAAACTCGCGAATAATCGCTTCCCGCGGCCTTTTTTTTCTAAGTCCGACCGGCTGTTAGGCCAACCGGGCGTCCACCGACCTCAGCCAAGGGTGCAGCCGGCCAGGAAATCATTTTCGTATCCTGTAAAAAAATACCATTACGAGACGAAGTGGCCGCGCCACCAAAGGGTCGCGCTTTGCGCTCATGCGCTGCCGGGTTTCGACGATTTGCGATAACTTTCTGATTTACTCTAACTTTCTCATTGCCTCAGGGCTCTTCCATTACCGAAGGTAACGATACCCCTGTGCCCCACTTCCTTGACCGCGCTGCCACGGTCGCCCCACTTGGCTTCAACCGCTGGTTTGTTCCGCCCGCCGCCATCGCCGCCCACATGTGCATTGGGCAGGTGTATGGTTTCAGTGTTTTCAACAAACCAATGGCGGCGGAAATTTTTAACAAGCCGCTCACCGGGAACCTCGCAGCGGAGATTTCCCAAGTGCAGTGGGCCTACTCGATCGCACTCATCATGCTGGGGCTGTCCGCTGCGGTGTTTGGAAAATGGGTGGAGCGCAGCGGGCCACGGAAGACGATCGTCATATCGTGGCTGTGTTTTTGCGGCGGACTGCTGCTGGGCGCGCTGGGGGTTCGGCTGAAGTCTCTGCCGCTGGTGCTGTTTGGTTACGGCTTTGTTGGCGGGATCGGGATGGGGCTGGGTTACATTGCCCCGGTGTCCACGCTGGTAAAATGGTTTCCGGACCGGCCAGGTATGGCGACTGGCATGGCGATCATGGGCTTCGGAGGCGGCGCGCTGATCGGATCGCCGCTGGCGCAGATGCTGATGGATTTTTTCAAGGCCGACGCAGATACCGGAGCGACGCATACGCTGGTCATCATGGCGTTGATCTACTCAGGCTTCATGCTGGCGGGCGCCGCGTTGGTGCGCGTGCCCGCCGAGGGCTGGACACCGCCGGGTTGGAAACCTTCGGTGAAAATCGGCGGTATGATCAGCGCGCATAGCGTGCCGGTGGACAGTGCGTGGAAAACGCCGCAATTTTGGTTTCTTTGGCTCGTGCTCTGCATGAATGTGAGCGCGGGGATCGGCGTGCTCGGCCGTGCCTCGGATATGTTTCAAGATATGTTTCTCGGATCCTCAACCGACGCGGCTCAAATCAGGGCCACCGCCGCCATCGGGGCTGGCTTCGCTGGCCTCCTTTCCATTTTCAACATGGGCGGGCGCTTCGTGTGGTCATCCGTCTCGGACAAGATCGGGCGGAAACGGGTTTACGGCATCTATTTTATTCTCGGCGCGGTGCTCTACGCCCTGCTCCCGTGGGCCCAGCAAACGCAGAGCCCGGTGGCGTTTGTCGCGCTCGCGGCCGTCATCATCAGTATGTATGGCGGCGGCTTCGCGACGATCCCGGCGTACCTGAAGGACATGTTCGGTTCTTACCAAGTGGGCGCCATCCACGGCCGGCTAATCACCGCTTGGAGTATGGCCGCGGTGATCGGACCTTTGTTGCTCAACAAGCTCTACGCGAGCCGCGTCGCCGCAGGTGTGCCCAAGGCCGAGGCCTACAACGGGACATTCTACCTGATGGGTGGACTCCTCGCAGTAGGCCTGGTCGCAAACTTGCTCGTCCGACCAGTAGACTCACGACACCACGTGAAATGAAAAACACCGTGAAACTCGCTCTGCTGTGGCTCCTCGTCGCCGTTCCCCTCGGCTGGGGCATCGCGAAATCCGTGCAAAAATCGCTGCCACTTTTCTCCGATCGCACCCGTGCATCCGCGGTGTCTCCTAAATAAAAATTCCCGCCGTCAAAATCTTTCGGCCGTCTTTTTTCACCTCCGGTAACGCTCACCCTCCCCCAGTTATGAAGACTCAGCTATCCCTGTTGGTTCTCGCGGCGGCATCACTGCTTTCCGTCTCCCGTGCCGCCGAGCCCGTCGCCCAGCCAGGTGGCAAAATCCCCGGCGCCGTGCCCATCGCCCTCGTCAAAGTCGCGGGCGGTCTCGTCGATCCGATCCATATGGCGTCGCCGCACGACGGCTCCGGCCGCCTCTTTGTCTGCGAGCGCCACGGCGTGGTGCGCGTGATCAAGAATGGTGAACTCCTGCCCAAGCCGGCGCTCGACATCAAGGACAAGACCCTGAGCTCGTTCCTCGAGGAAGGCCTCTACGCGATCGAATTTCATCCCGCGTTCAAGACCAACCGCAAAGTGTATATCAGCTACGCCGATCTTTGGTTCAACGGCGCGACGATGCTGATGGAGTATACCATGTCGGCGAAAAACCCTGACGTCATCGACGAGACCAGTGGCCGCGTCATTATGCAGCTCGACTTTCCGTACTGTAATCACCACGGCGGCAAAATGAAGTTCGGGCCCGATAACTACCTCTACATCGGCGTCGGCGACGGTGGCTGGGAAGGCGACGTCCTCAACACCGGCCAAGACTTGCACACACTACTCGGCAAGATGCTTCGGATCGACGTGAACAAGAGCAGCGCGGATCGCGCCTACGACATTCCGAAAGATAATCCCTTCCTGACACCCCTGCAGCAGATGACGCTGTTCGGTGTCAGCGAGGAACAGTTCAGCAAAGTGCACCCCAAGGCCCGGCCCGAAATCTGGGCCTACGGGATCCGTAATCCGTGGACATTTTCCTTCGACCGGAAGACCGGCGACCTTTACATCGCCGACATCGGCCAAAACCACTGGGAGGAAGTGGATTTCCAGCTCGCCTCAAGCAAAGGCGGTGAGAACTACGGCTGGAAATATATGTGCGGCAGTCACCCTTTCCCTCTAATCCTCAAGAAAGGCCCCGATGGAAAGCTCGCGGCCGTCGCCCCCGAAAACGCCCCCTTGGTCGGCGTGCTCCCAGTCGCGGAATACAGCCACGTTGACCAAGGTATCTGCATCATCGGCCTCGGAGTTTACCGCGGTAAAGATTACCCCGCTCTCGACGGTACCTACTTCGTCTCCGACTGGGGCACCGGAAAAATCTGGGGCCTCAAGCGCGACGCGACCGCTAAGTGGCAGATGCAGGAACTCCTCGATCTCGACACGCCACTCCGGCCGACCAGCGGCGGCGAGGACGAGGCCGGCAATATTTACCTCATGCACGCGACCGCCAACTACGGTGGTCCTGTGGACCCGCTGACCAGCGAGCGCGGCGCGCTTTGGAAAATCGTCCCCGCCAACAAAGTCCCCGCCGGCGCGACCACCGCCCCATTACAGAAATAAACAACAAAACAAACGTGCCGACGCCGTCCATCCGCTGGGTCGAACGTTTCCGCCCCTTTTTCTGGAGCGTCGTCCTCTCCGTCACCCTCAACTCGAGGGCGACGGAGCTCGCGACGCCACCGAGTCAAGCGGCCGACCATCAGCACGCGGCTTCCTCCGTCCCCGGTTCCGCCTCGGGCCTCCGGCCAGCGCTGATCGCCGGAGTGACCGAGCGAGACTTCCTTAAACTGGGCGACAAGCCGAAGACCGTACGGCTGTTGGTCGTGGCGACTTGGACCGACGATAATTACGGCATGAATTTTAACGGCCACTCCAGAGGTGGCGCTCTCTACACCGTGCCCAAAGGCTGGACCGTGGAGGTCACCTATATTAATCCCGGCCCTGTCCCCCATAGCCTGATCGTCATCGAAAAATCGGCCTTAAAAAAAATTCAGATACCCGTGCCCTATTTCAAAGGAGCCGCCGTCCCCAATCACGTTCAGGGCATGAGCTACGATAAGGCGTCGTTCACTTTTACGCCTGATGAAGCCGGCGAGTTCGCCCTAGCCTGCGGCTTCCCCACCCACGCACTCAACGGCCATTGGATCGCCCTCGACATCGCCGAGAACGCCAGCGAGCCAACGCTAAAACTGGGCGACAAGCCGGTCATAAAGGCCACGAGGTAAAAAGTCACCCCGGGGCCAACCGGCGCAATCGCCACGCGACAAACCGGCGGCATCGTTTACCCCGACGGCACGGTCCGGCGGAAAAATATCACGCCGCTAGAAAAGATGAACCCATTTTTCGTGGACGCTTAGCGAGACCCTTTCACGCTCAACCAGCGGCGCGGGCTGTTCGGCATCAGCCCACGACCGACGCCAAGCCCGTGGGCCGTCGTGACTAGGGCGGCAGGAAGAGGCGGCCAACGCGCCATCACCCGCTGCACCCGCTTCCGCCACCCGCCGGACCGAGGCGGAGGATGCGCCGATTCTCAAGGAACGTCCGCATCGCCCGCTTCCGCCACCACCCCCGGCGGCCGCACCCTCACCGGCCGGCCGCCCCGCCTATCGCCGCTACCGATGGGGTCTCCCCGCGGCGGGTTCCGCTTCACCACCACGTCGGCTTAATAACCCTTCCACGCCACGTCGGTCCATCTGAACAATTCCTCTGGGTCGAGCCGAGGCGGCCAACGCGCCATCACCCGCTGCACCCGCTTCCGCCACCCTCCTCTCGGTCGAGCCGAGCGCAGGGCAAACGGGCCACCGGCCCACCACCGTCGACCTGCCCTTCGCGGTTGCAATTCAGCCTTCGCTCAGCGGCAAGACCCTCGGCATCGCGGCGTCGCGGCATCGCGGCGTCCAAGGTTTAAAACAAGCCGCACCGTCCCACCGACGACCGCCATCTTTCCCCGCACCGCGATGGACCCGCGCGGCAGACCGCGCGCGAGGCGAAAGCTCACCTGCGCCTCGCCGCAAGTGCCCAAACCCCTGATGTTTATTTTTCAATCCGCTTCGGCCCGATCAGCGGCGGGGCACTGCCCGGAGGGAGGTCGACGAGCATCCTCGACTGCACCTCTTTCGCCCCTTCATAAAATGGCGGGAAAAGAACCAACAACGCACGCTCGGATCGACCGAGGGTCACGCTCCCCGCAAACGACTGATAGCTCCGGCCCTTCACCGTTGTGCTCAGGGTGATTTTCGCGGTCCGCACCACGGGAACCGGCGGATTGAGCCCCGCTTTGAGCGCCATCTTCTGGGTATTGATAACCCCGTCCAAGGCGAGGCCGCTGAGATTGAGGATCGCGAGCGTGCCCGGCGCTTGGCGCGAGGTGCTATCTTCGAGGACGGCGACCTGATAACGCAGCCCGTTCTGGCCGGGTGCCGCCGGGGTAAACAACAGCAGCACCTCACGCAGCCCAGCGGGAATCGTCGCCTCCGCGACCACCGCGGCCGTTGCGGCATCGACGAAACGCAGCGGCATCGGTCCACGATACTCAGCACGCGCGGAACGGGCGGTCGGTTGAAAGACGAGTTTTTGCAAAACACCACCAGGGCGAGCGACCCACGCTAAATCCTCGATCGGCTTGGCGGAAAAAACTGAAAAGCGCACGGTTTGCGTCGGCGCAGCCGCGGTCTGCGCACGAGCTGTGGCCGCCCAAGCGAATACCAACGCCACCGCACCCGCGAACGCGACCCGGCACCGCCGCGCGCGTCTCAAAGATCCGCCCGCGTCATCCATCGAAAGGAAACGACCTTGAAACGGCGGCCATAAATCTTGTTCAACTGATGGGCGGAGGTGGGCGCGCTGCTCACAACAGCGGGATTGCTGGGTGCGTCAAAATCCGCCGCGCTGGCCTCGGGCGCGTCGCTGCGGTCGAAATATTCCGGCAACCGCTGCACCAGCGCTTCGCACCAAGCCCGCCCTTCGGTCGCGCTGGTGCCCGGATTCACCGCCTCACCGTAACTCCGAATGATAAACGTATCGGAGCGGGCGAAGAGCAGCGGAGCCAACGCGGTCATCACGTCAGCGGGCGTCAGCCATTGGGAACTAAATTCTGCCACGGCCGCGTTAAGCGCCGAATTCGCAATCGCCCCCTCCAGCAGACTGCGCGCGGCGAGCGCATTACCCTCGCTGTCGACGCCCGCAAATAACACCGACGGCGCGAGAAATTCCTCAAGCGAGCGAAACGGGCCCTCCGCCGCGTGCTTGACCGCGAGGCCGGCGACGATTTTCGCGGCCAGATCCGCGGTCTGCGCACCGCTCAGGGCGCGCACTCCCCGGCGAAAGAGGTGCGTGTTGGCCGGAGAAATGTCCCAGTTATCAGCCAAGCCCGCTTCGGCTTGGTAAGTCTCCTGCGCAGACTGGGAAAAACGGAAGAACTGGGCATCCGTCGATTGGACCGTCGCCAAGTCGGTGTCCGCCGCAGTCCCGGTGGCCGCCGAAGGGACCAGGTAACTAAATGACTTCGGGGCGGGGAAACGCACGCCGCGCAGCACCGCGCTCCACGCCGCGGCGCTGGCCGAGTTGAGGTTGAAGGCCCCGCCTTGCAGCAGAAACTTGGAGGAATAAGCCGAGGGGGCCACCCCCGGAATAACGTTGCCGTCGGGATCCGTGCTGGTGGGCGGTGCCGCCATCATCCGCACGTCCGCAATGCTGACGCGGCTGGCATCGGCCTTCCGCAGCGGTTTGAGCAGGGGATTCGGCATGATGAGATCACCTGTCGCGTTTTTGCCGGGAGTGACGCCGTCGACCAAGCCGGAGAAAAAGAAACGATCGAACAAGGCACCCGCACGAATTTCGTTGACCAAGGCAGTCGCCCCCCAGGGATTACCAATCGCAAAGGGGGCCGCCGCGAGCAGTGGCAGATGCTGTAATTGGCCGATGGATAGAAGAGGCGCGCGGGGCAGTTCAAAGACGGGCGTGTCTTCATTATATGAATACGCCTCGCTCGCACGATCGAGTAGACGAGAGGAGTTGCGCACCGCAAAACCCGTCTGGCCATCGCCGCCGTACAGCGCAGGGTCCTCGCCATTGCTGCCGCCCACAAAGCCGATGGCAGGAAAACCCGGATGGCGCGGATCACGCCCCGCCGCGCTCAGCCATTTACCGGTCGCCGCGGCAGGCACCTCATCCGTCTCGGGTAGTCTCCGGATAATCGCAAAATCCACATACTTGTGATCGATGGTCAACGCGCTGGTGGGCCCAAAGGCCGGCACGTTCAGCTGGTAAATCGCCAGCTCCGTGTCATCGCTCGCCCGCAGCACCCGCACCTGAACCAGCGCGGCGTCCGTGGATCGGCAGGTCCGCGTGTAAACAGCCGTTGCGCCCGTACGGTCGAGGTGGTGCGCCACGTTAGAAAGCCGAACAATCCCCTGACCTGCGCCCGTCGGCGTCGCGTCAGGCGAGTGAAACACGAACGGATTACCGCCGGCCGGTTCGCTGAAATTCTCGATCGCAGCCCAACTGAACACCCGCCCGGGCAGCCAGGAATTTTTGTCCACGGATCCATCCTCGGGCGTCCAAGGGAGTGATAAGCGAAAAGGGCTCGCTCCCCCCGCGAGGGTGGCTTGCAGGTCCAAACGGTGATCGCCCCCAGCGGAATCCTCGACGCGAATCTCCGGCAACCCCGACACCTCAACCCGCAGATCCTCTGGGACCAAAGCCCCGGTGTAGGGATTCCACAAAGTGACCACGCAGCGCACGGCGACCTCCATGAGCGGAGCGGCGGTTTGGTTCTCCCGCACGCTAAAACTCATGCCAAAAAAACTCAGCACGGGGGCAACGCTGTGCGCCGCGCCGCCCGCCACCGTCGGCGGCGTGAGTCGATAACGGCGCCGGAGCGGATCGTCGCTATAGGCGGGAACGATGACGGGCGCGGGTATCGGCACCGTCGCCGTCGGCGCGGCGGTCCCCGTGCTGTCGGAGCTCGTGGGATTCAAGACGGGCGGAAAAAAGCTCTCAACGTAGGCGGGATAATTGGACCAGGCCGCAAACGCCGCACCGAGCAAGCTGGGCGCCAAGGACAAATCTTGTCGAAGGCCTCCCGCGGCGGTATCGGCGAGCACTCCATAATTATTGGGTGACCAAGCGTGGAAGTTTTGCTGAGCACGCACCCAGCCGAGCGTGGTATTGGTCGGGCTGCGAAGAAACGCAATTTGGCTAAGCGTCGTTACTTTCTGATTGGCGACCAGGCCGGCATTATTCGGATCGCGCGGCTCAAAGATCGGCGCTCCGTCAGCCGCACTCGCCGCTCCCGCGCCTAAAGAAATCTGTTGCCCGAGGCGTGCGCGCAGATCGGAAGAATCGTAAGGCGGGTAAGTAACCGCGGAGGTGCTGTCGGGAATTGCGACCGGCGCCTTCACGCCCTGATCGCCGACCCACCAAGCGTAGCGACCAATGACCGCCGGGGCCGCGGGAGGCAAGCCGGGCACCCCGAAGGTCGAGATATCAACCAAAGGAGCGTCGACCCAATTTACACTGCGGGTGCGGTCGCCAGTGGAATTTAGTCCGACGAGATTCTGCAGACGCGCGACGGCCCCTGGAGCGGCGGGCGTGATCGCGCGCGGGGCCGTCGCCGCTTCGTTACCGCTGACGAGCCACGTCAGCGGCGTCGTCGGCGCATCGGTAGCCGCGGCATCACTACTCCACACTCCCGTATAGCTACGGGTGGCGGTGGTGCCGCCGAAATTCTGGGCGGTGGCGGTGACCCGCTGATCAGGACCGGCATGTAATTGCAGTTGACGCAAAGCCACGTTGAGGCCGAGCACGGCGTTTTCACGGGCCTGGGCCTGACGCTGAGTGTTACCGGCGATGGCGGTTTCCACGCGCGTGTAGAGCGCGAGACCGACGAGGAGCGCGACGACAAACGCCAGCAAGGTAATGGTGATGAGCAGCGCGAAACCCCGATCGCCCAAAGAGCGGTTACGGGGGGCCAGTGGGCGCGGAGAGCGAGCGAAAACCGAGCGGTTCACAGCGATTTTGCGTTGATGACGACGCGGCGGGTGTACACGCGGGAGTTTTCCTGCGCGATCGCCCACCACCATTCTTGGGCGTTGCTGTTGTACTTGGCCGGAACGACGAGTGCCGGGTTCTGCACCTTCTCAATCGTGGCAATCAATTGCGCCCCCTCTTCCGTCAGAATCCGGACCATAATATCGACGACATCAGGGAAGGGCTGCCCCGTCCCCCATTGATTAACCGGCGTCTCGGGCGGCAAAGAACCCCGCAGGCGCGCGGTGGTGGCGTTCGCAAGCGCCCCGGTCGAAGTCGCTGGAAAGAGCAGGCGCAGGCCACCGGGAACCGAGAGATCGCGCACGTAGGCGCGGACCCCGAAGTCGATGACATTATCGGTGACGACCGCGTCGAGATTGCGGGCATTGCCCGGCACCAGCACCCCCCGCGGATCGCCCGTGATGGCTCCGCTATTCGTGGCCGACGAGCTCGTCGTATAATTTGCCGACGTAATGTTGAAACCTGCTTCGAGCGCACCGAGGCGACCGCTCACCATGGCCGGCCGCGACTCGGAGCGGTGCAGCAGGTACGCGGTATTTTGATTGGCCGGATTGGTCGCGGTGAAACGACGGATAATCTGGTAACTAACGGCGACGGGCGCCGAAACGGTGCCGAGGTTGGCCGCGCTGTTGACACCCCGACTCGTCGTAAAAAAACGGAGCCAGATCCCCGCCGTGCCGAACCGAGCGTCGGATAGCTTGGGCGTCGACATTTGCAACGAGAGATTGGTCGTCGGCTTGGGATTACGCGCGGCGATCTGCCACAGGCCGGTGGCGTTGCCATTGGCGGAGTGGAGAACATCAGCGGCGATCCAGACACTGGCGTCGTCGCGGTAGACGGCCCCCTGCAAATCGAGTTGGAGTTGATCAAGAACGAGCCGGGCCTGGGCATCCGTCCCCAACCGATTGCTGGTCCGTGACCAGACGATCGACACGTTGCGCACAATGACGGCCATAAAACCAGCCACCATGGCCGTGATGGTCGCGGCGACGATGACCTCAACCAAGGTAAACGCCCGCACCGAGCTCAGCGATGGGCAAGCCGGCCCGGCCCGTCGACGTCGGCCGACCGGCGCCACGGCGGCGCGCCCTAATTTTAGAATGGCGAGAAAAACCGGAGTCATCGGGTGATCGCTCCCGTGAAGAAGAGCACCTCTTTTTTGCTGTGGTCGTACGGGACGGCGCCGCCACCCGCGGGATTGGCGCCGACTTGGACCGCGACCCCATTGGAGGAGGGCAGAAAACAGGGCCAGCGCACCCGCATGGTATACGCGACCATCGCCGCGGTCGCATCGGCGGCCTTGGGCGAGAGCGCGTCGATGCGAATGAGATCAATCTCGAAAAACTTATCGGCATTGGGGACGGGTTGAGGCGTCGGCACCGATCCATCGTACCACTGCTTGCGGTTAACGCCCGCATCGTAAATTCCCACGTCGCCCGCCAGTTTGCCGAAAATCACGGCGGGAGATTTCGTGGGATCGTTCGGATTATAGTTACCATCACCCTCTTTTTTACGAACGTCGGCGACCTCCTGGATGAGGCTGAGCGCGGTGCTAAACGGCAAGGCCTGCAGGCGGGCGCGGACATTATCAACGACGCGGGCGGCCGCCTCCGCATCTGAAACCGTGGAGACGGAACGGGAGACGGGCGCAAACAGGCCGAGGACGGCGACCATGCCGATTGCAAAAATAGCGACGGCCGCGATGACCTCGATCAAGGAGAAGGCGTGCGTCGGCGGTCCGCGCCGCGCGCCACGGCCTCGCGCGACCGGGCGGGGCGCATCGGCCGGCGAAGCAGAGAGGCGGCGCGTGAAATTCGTTGGCCGCGACCCGAGCAACTGGCCGAAGGCACTGGCCAGAAAAGCGGCCCGGGGCCGGCGCGATGAGCAGGGGGCGGTGGGCATGGGACGCAACTTAGAAACCGGTGGCATCGTTAACGAGCGAGATGGCGCCCGATTTGCGAATGAACAGACCGCGCACGCCGTTGGCATTGTCGAAGGCCGGCAGCGCGCTGGGACCGAGAATCGCGGTGGTGAGGGCAATCTTCGTGGGGTTGGTCGAGGTATTCGAAGTGACGGTGCCATCGGCTCCGAAATCCAGATAATGGATACGCCCGCTCTGGCCCTGCACGCCAAAAAACTGGTTCGCGACCGCGGTGCTCTGGCCACGATAATTAAAGCCCGTCGCGGTGGTCAGCACGGAGACCGGCCCGGTCGCGACATTGTTATTCCAGGCCACGCCGCTGCGCAGATGATTCGCCGGAACAGGCGAAGGCGGCACGACACAGATCGGGGCGGGCAGCGTCACCGGATCGCCGACGGCCACCCAGACGCTCGTACCATTGGCCAGCGTGTCGAGCCGGAGCACTTGCAAAGCCCGGAGATACTTGGCGGCGTCGGCGTTCGCGGCCGGCGGTTGTTGCGCGTAGATCACGAGGCGCGCGGAAGTTTGGTGCAGGGCCGCCTGCGCGCGAGTGGCGCCGACTAAACCCGTCAACAAAGACTGCGCATTCAGCAGGGCGGCCCCCTCGCCCCCCCGTCCCATCAGGGCCAGCCCCACTCCTCCGACCAAGGTAAAAATCAATCCGATCACCACAAGGAGTTCAATCAACGTGAAGCCGCGGAAGGCCGAGCGCGGCTTACCAGAGCGAAGACCGGAAGCCGCTTGTCCGGTTGCGGAAAAATCAGATGACGAGCGCAGCCTCATTTCCAACTGAAAATGAAATCGGTATTCGCGGTCGCGTGCGGAGGCAGCGAGTAAAAGAGCACGCCGGTCCGGACGCCACCTTGGGCCGCCGAAGGAAAATCGGTGGTCGAGGGCGATAGGCGGATGCCGGCGTTATCGGGCGGACTGACGAGTGGCAGGCTCGCAATACTATCGCCGCCCTGGCCGCTGAATTTCACGGCGCCATCCAGATTCCGGTCGACGAGTACGGCGATATCGACGCCGTCAAAGGCATCGCGAATCAAGCCTCGCTTAGCGAGCAGGGTACTGTCGGTGGTGGCGACTGGGACGATATCCGCCTCGGTAAAAGTAAGAAACTGAACTCGGCGCGTGTTTTGAGCCTGCGGCGGGGGCGGGGTGCCGGTCAGCGAAGTGAGGAGGGCGGAGCCATCTCGGCGCGAACCGACGAGGGTCTCGTAGAAGCGATGCGTGGCGGTAAGATTGGTCCCGCCGGCGGTGTTGCCATTCACTTTATTTAAACCGGCGCCACTGGTCTCGAACGTCGGGTAGTAACCGAACTCTTGGCGGAATCCCTCGATCGCCGCGCCCCATTGCGCAAATTGCCCGCGCGTCTTGGCTTTTTTCGCGGAATTAAAGGCCGACGAGGTGGTCGGAATGAGGATTGCCGTCAAAATGCCAATCACGGCGATGACCGTCAGCAACTCGATCAGCGTGAAGCCAAGAGCGCGACCAGACAGGGCGACGCCGCGGCGAGGCGAACGTCCGGATGAGGTGAACGAAATCATTTTCAAGGGTTAGCGTAGAGATTATCCGCCATTTCCGCAGTTTGGCTAGCCAGCAGCAACCCGGTGTTCAACGTAATGGGTGCCGTTTGCGTGCCATTAGCGGCGACCACGCGACCGGCTGAGTACAGGACATAGCCTGTCGCCTGCCATTGGCTCGGATTCTTGGCATTCTTATAATAATAAATATAACGACGCCCCCACGGGTCGAGAAGACAAGCGTTTTGCTCCTGCTTGGAGGGGGGGTTCGGGCTGTTGCTCACGGGCACCAGAAATTGGTTCGTGAGCGTGCCGTTAATTGAGAGCTTGCCGATGTCTAGCAGGTTCGGGCCGTTCACCCGGTCGGAGCTCGCATAATTGCGCGCGCCAAAGACACCGGTGAGACAGTTAAAAAGTTTGGCCTGGGCAGTCGTGGTCCCAGGACCGCTCACCACTGCCGTGGGTGTCGCCGCCGCCTGCCCGAATTCCCCCAGCTGGGGATAATCGCCATAAAAGCGTTTAAATTCCTCCAACGCCGATACCAACGAGGCCAGGTCTGCCCGGACGTGCGCGATATTGGCACGCTCCTTGACGCCCCGCACCGCCCCGATCGAAAACGTAAATAAAACGGCAATCACCGCGATGGCCGTAAGCAATTCAATTAACGTGAAAGCAGACGGGGATCGGCGGCTGGAAGCGGCAGGCAGCATTGAGTAAAAGGACGCGAAGAAAGGGGGAACGTTACACTCGCCGCGACGGGAAAAAATCTAGAAAGGGAGGGGGCGCGGGCGCCCCACTCCCTCGCGACGCCCGCCCCTTCCTGGGCGATGGGCGTTGGGATTACTCGTCAGATTGCAAGGCCGCCACCACGCTGAAGTCATCCAGTGTGCTGATATCTCCCTTCACGGCACCACCCGCGGCGATTTCCTTGAGGATGCGCCGCATGATTTTTCCACTGCGGGTTTTGGGCAGTCCCGCCGCGAACCGAATCGTGTCGGGCTTGGCCAGAGAACCGATTTCTTTGCCCACATGAGACCGCAATTGCTCTTTGAGCTCCTCACTCGCGGCATAACCGGCCTTGAGTGTAACGAAAACGCAGAGCGCTTGCCCCTTGAGTTCGTCTGGGCGGCCCACCGCCGCGGCTTCCGCCACCGACGGATGGGAAACCAGCGCGCTCTCGATCTCTGCCGTTCCAATGCGGTGTCCGGAGACGTTGAGCACGTCATCGATGCGGCCCACAAT
Organism: Opitutus sp. GAS368; assembly: GCA_945903465.1. GTDB lineage: Bacteria > Verrucomicrobiota > Verrucomicrobiia > Opitutales > Opitutaceae > ER46. The sequence continues at coordinate 15,014 of CAMDOF010000040.1, read as the reverse complement.
CCAAAAATAACCATCCTCATCTTGGCGCGCCCCATCCCCCGTAAAGTAAATCTCCGGCCGGCCCGGAAACTCACTGAAGTACTGCCGGACGTAGCGATCGTCGTCTCCCCAAAGCGTGCGCAGCATGGACGGCCACGGTTGCGTGATGACGAGTTTTCCACCGCTGTTGCGCGGAACTTCGCGGCACTGATCGTCGACGACTTTGGCCACGACCCCAAAGAATGGCCTTGTGGCCGAACCAGGCTTAGTTGCCGTGACGCCGGGCAGTGGGGAAATCATAATGCACCCCGTCTCCGTCTGCCACCACGTGTCGACAATCGGGCAACGCTTCTTGCCGATCAGCGTGTGGTACCAGATCCAAGCCTCCGGATTGATGGGTTCGCCCACTGACCCCAGCAGGCGGAGTGAATCGAGGCGGTGACGCCGCACATAGTCATCGCCCCAGCGCATGAAGGCCCGGATCGCCGTCGGCGCCGTGTAGAGAATGGTCAGCGCGTGGCGGTCGATCATTTGCCAGAAACGATCGGGTTCGGGCTGGTTGGGCGCGCCCTCGTAAATGAAAATCGTCGAGCCGTTCGCCAGCAGGCCGTAGACGACGTAGCTGTGGCCGGTGATCCAGCCAATGTCCGCCGAGCAGAAGTAACGATCCGTCTCCTTAAGATCAAAAACGTAGTGCGCACTCATTTTCGCTCCGAGGAGATAACCAGCGCTCGTGTGCAAGACACCCTTGGGTTTGCCCGTTGAGCCCGATGTATAGAGAATGAAGAGCGGGTGCTCAGCATCAAAAGCCTTCGCCTTGTGCGGCTTCGCGGCCGCGGCCGCCGTATCCTGCCACCACACGTCGCGCCCTGCTTTCATCGTGACCGGATTCCCGCACCGCTTCACCACCATCACGGTCTGCACCGTCGGCGTGCCCTCCACCGCCTTGTCGACATTGGCCTTGAGCTCGATCACCTTGCCGCGACGCCAACCCCCATCCGCCGTGATCACCAACTTCGCTTTACAGTCATTGATCCGATCCTTCAACGCCTCTGGGCTAAAGCCACCGAAAACAACCGTATGGATCGCCCCAACCCGCGCACAAGCCAGCATCGCAATCACCGCCTCGGGAATCATCGGTAAATAAATCGCCACCCGGTCGCCCGCGCCAATCCCCATGCTCTCGATCACTTGCGCCAACTGGCTCACGTGGCCGTGCAGTTGCCGATACGTGATCGTCCGCACATCTCCCGGCTCACCCTCGAAAATCAGGGCCGCTTTATTTTCCCGCTGCGTGCCGAGATGCCGATCCAAACAGTTCTCTGCGACATTTAGTTTGCCGCCGAGAAACCACTGAGCATGGGGCGCTTGCCACTTCAACACCTGCTTGAACGGCTTGCGCCAAACCAGGTGCTCCTTCGCTTGTTTTGACCAGAATTTTTCTGGGGAGTTGACAGACTCCGCATAGAGCCTCTTATACAGGGCTTCACTCCCAAGATTTGCTTGGGCTTTGAACTCGGCCGAAGGCCTAAATTTCCGGTTCTCCCGGGATACTGAGGTAATCGTCTGGTCTGGCACGTGCGTGTCGGATTATAGGGTTTAAGGACGTAAACAGCGTTTCTTATCCTGCCCAGAGTTTCAAGCGTCAAGCACGGGGTCTGATCACCCTCACCTATTTTTTGTATGGAAAAGCCAAGTTCGTCCGCCTCGCCGGAATCATCACTCACGCCGTCATCGGTTGTACCCACAGCCTCCCTGCCCGCCCCCGTGGCGGCAGCTCCCTCGTCGACTCCCGCCGCGGCTCCCGTGGCGCCGCCGGCTCCGCCAGTTGAAAACACCATTCGCGTCCAAGGCGTGCTCGACATCGACCTGCTTAACGGTGGCAACGGTCAACTCATCGACATCGGCCGAGGCGGCAAACGGCGACCGACGGACACTTTCGTGCCAAAGGAACTCATCCGGCGCTTCAAACTGCGGGCCGGCTCCATGATCGGGGGCACCGCGTTCCCGCCCGATGGTCGTTTCTTAAATCCTAAAATGCGCTTCATCGAGACAGTCGATAGCGTCCCGCTCGAAGAACGCCGCGCGCACTTTGATTTTACCGCACTGACGACGATTTCACCGAATCAGTTCTTAAAGATGGAGCTAAAAGATGGCCGGCTGACCACCCGCGCAGTCGATCTTTTCTGCCCCATCGGCAAAGGCACCCGCGGTCTGATTGTCGCCCCACCCCGCACAGGGAAAACCACTCTGCTCCGGGATATGGCGCTCGGCGTCCTCCAAAATAATCCCGAGTGTCACGTGATGATTTTACTGGTGGATGAACGCCCGGAGGAGGTCACCGACTTCAAGCGTAGCGTGACCGCTGCTGAAATCTGGGCGTCGTCGAACGACGAAGAGATCGAAAACCACATCCGCATCGCCGACCTCTGCATTGAACGCGCCAAGCGCCTCGTCGAGATCGGTCGCGACGTCGTGCTGTTTGTCGACTCGATCACGCGGTTGTCTCGGGCGCACAACACGGCGAAAAACTCCGGCCGAACTGGATCCGGCGGCCTCGATGTCCGCGCTCTCGAAAAACCACGCCAACTTTTCGCGACCGCCCGGCGAACCGAGGAAGCCGGCTCCCTCACCATCGTGGCCAGCGTGCTCGTGGAGACGGGTAGCCGCATGGACGACGTCATTTTCCAAGAGTTCAAAGGCACCGGTAACATGGAACTTGTCCTCGACCGGAAGGCCGCCGAGATGCGCCTCTGGCCCGCGATCAACGTCGCCGCGAGCGGCACGCGGAAAGAGGAACTGCTCATTGACGCCAAGACCCTCGATGGAATTCACTTCTTCCGCCGAGCTTTAGTGCAGCAAAAAATCGAGGAAGCCACCGACACCATGATCACTCGACTCGCCAAAACGAAAACAAATGCGGAGTTTTTAAAGCTGATCGCCCGCTAACCTCGGTTTTGTACTTCGGGAACTTTCTCACTTACCGCTTGCTCCCCCGCTGATTCTCTTGTGATTCCTTCATCTCTTTAACGCGCCGCGCGTAAATCCTCGTTATCCGAACACCACCGCATGCATAGTTTCTCCGAGCAGTGTCTCGACATGGCCCGATCAATGTTAGGCCATAATCTCGATTCCATCCAACCCGACGGCACCGTTCTTCCCGCCAACGGAGAACAGTCTCGCCCCGACGAGCCAGGCCATGTGGCCTACGCCCTCGGTGAGTTTTATCGCGCCACCGGGGAGACCACCCTGAAAGGCTACGATCTCGTCGATCTCGCCGCCCGCTGCATCACCGCGCAGATGTTCACCGAGCCCGCCGCCGAAAACGGCCTCGCCTACGCCGCCCTCGGGCTCCTCGCTTTTGGCCCATCCAAGGAACGGAATCCCGTGTGGGAACGTCTCGTCGAGGAAACGCAGCAGCGCATCGATAAATCGCTCCTGCACCGCAGCGATTATGACAACCACTGGCAGGCCTTCAATATTGCGAAGGCGGTCGCCCGCTTCAGCCTCGGCCTCTCCAAAAAAGACGAAACCTCCCGCCTGATCGAGCGGATGTGCGACCGCATCACACAGACCAGCTCCGCCAATTTCTTCGACGATTCCACCCAAGGCCTCGGTGGAAATTTCAATCTGTACGGCGTGATGGCCTTCGTCTTCACCCGCTCCGCCCTTCAATTGCACGCCAACAGCGGCGTCCGCGATCGCAAGCTCCCCACCCTCCGCACCTACGCCGAAAAATACATTAAGATGATGCCCGATCTCGTCCGCCAAGACGGGTTGGGCTGGGCGTTCGGCCGCGCCGCGGGCGCCTACGGCCAGATGCACTGCATCAGCCTCATCCTCCAGGGACTGCGCGACGGCTGGATCGCTGATGATCAGAAAATCAAATATTACGATATCCTGCGTCGGTTGTTCATGTTCTTCTACGAGACTTACCTCGATCAAGAGCACGGCTTTCTCGATCTCCGCGACGACGAGCGCACCGCTCACTCGCACCACACCACGCGGATGGCGAACTTCGACGCCGCGCGTTATTTGTGCCAGTGGTCCCGCCTCGCCAAGACGGTGCAAATGCCTGCGGGCGCGCCGAAAATCGAGGCCCCAAAGACGTCGGGGCGCTTTGTCATCTTCGACAAATCCAACCGCAAAGAACAGGGGCTCTTTCTTTACCGAGACGGCGAGTCCGGCCTGCACTTGCAAGTCCCACTCGTCAGCGCGGGGACCACGCTCACCAGCGATTCCCTCGCCTTCCCTCATGCGCCAGGAATTTTTGATTGGCCGAATAACGTCTACGTGCCGCTCATGCTCCCCGAGCTCACCTTCGGCAATCACGTCACCCTCCCCTCTTTCTACGGCAAGAACTGCGTCACCGGCCTCGGCTTGCGCAACAGTTTCTACTTCCGCTACGAGCAGCCTGAACTCATTAACACCAAAGAGGAGTTCGTCAAAGGTTTGGGTAGCGTCAAGGTGCAGTGGACGTTTTCCGGTAACAAAATCAGTTGCGAATTCGCCTACACCGTTCGCCAGCAAGTCACCCTCGACAAGTTTCGCTACTGCCTGGCGATCGCCGCACCGCACTCAAAATACCACGTGACGGGGGCCCTGGCCCTCGGGCAACACGGCCATCGCTGCAGCGTAGCCAAGGATGATTTTCAGGCCAGCTGGCAGGACACCGAAGTCGTTAGCGCCGATCCCACCTACCGCACTAACTACGGCAAGATTCATTATCTCCAGTACCTCGTGCGTGATCATCCGTTGATCATGCGACCAGGCCACGTCTATCGACTCGCGGTGAATTTTGAGCCTGACGTCACCCACTTGGAAACCTGAGCTCCGCTCCCGCGAGCGCGTCGCTTCCCGCACCGCTCGCCGCGAGCACCCTTCGCCCGATAACCTCAGGCCTTTCCTGCGACTAGCGCTCCGCTCGCTTCGCGCATCTCATTCTGCCTGTGCTCTCCCGTCGCATCATTCCCTGCCTCGACGTTAGTGCCGGCCGCGTCGTCAAGGGCGTTAAATTTGAGCAACTCCGCGACGCGGGTGATCCTGTGCAGTGCGCGCAGGCCTACGATGCGCAAGGCGCGGACGAGTTGGTCTTTCTCGACATCACCGCCTCCAGCGACAACCGCGGGATTATGCACGACGTCGTCGCTGCCACCGCGGAACACTGTTTCATGCCTCTCACCGTCGGCGGCGGCCTGCGCACCGTGGCCGATATTGAGGCCATGCTCCGCAGCGGCGCCGACAAGGTATCGCTCAACACAGCCGCGATTCGTGCCCCTCAACTGATTCAATCCGCCGCCGATCGCTTCGGCGCCCAGTGCATCGTCGTCGCCATCGATGCCAAGCGGGAGCCGGATGGCAAATCGTGGCGGGTGTATACCCACGGTGGCCGCCAGCGGACCGACCTCGACGCCGTTGCTTGGGCGAGCGAAGCCGTCCGTCTCGGCGCCGGTGAGATTCTCCTCACCAGCATGGATGCAGACGGCACGCAGGCCGGTTATGATTGCCCGTTGACGCGCGCCGTCAGCGACGCCGTCGGCGTGCCCGTGATCGCGAGCGGTGGCGCGGGCCAACTCGCCCATTTTGCGGAAGCGCTCGAGACGGGACGCGCCAGCGCCGTCCTGGCCGCGAGCTTATTTCATTTCGGCACGCTGACGATTCCCCAAGTGAAGGATTATTTGGCGGATCTGGGTATGCCCGTTCGCCGTTCAGAAGTCCCGCCTCGCGATCTCGCGAACGCACCGCGCCCACGCGTGCGCTGCTCAGAAACGTAAAATCATCCCTGCACCACCCAGCATGAGCGCCGTCCTTACTCGGCGAGGCCCGGACGCTTCGCCGCTGCCGCCAACGATGCCACGCGACGCTTTCTCCGCCGCCGCCCAATCCATTCGTCCGCGGCGGGTTCCTTGAATTTAAACGGCCCCAAGACGCGTTCGCATCCGCCTTGGTTCGTGCTACCTTGATCGCCGCACTCAACACCGGCCACGGGCTCACGCCCTCCTCTGCTTAAGACGCGGGTGCGCACGCCTCCGGTGCCAACCCAGGTGACGCGACCGCTTCCTCCGATGTCGCCGCCGGAGTTTCGCTCACTGACTTTTTCAATTTAGGAGGACCGACGAGCACGCTCAGTTGCTCTTGGACGGCGAGAAAAAACTCCGGCGTCAACTCGCCCACCGGGACCTCAAAGATAACTTTAGATCTCGCGTGTTCATAGCACTGGCGCTGCGCATCGGCACTCCGCCCGCGCGGCTTCAAAACGCGCTTGCGCTCCAACAGCAGAGCCAAGAATTGGATCAGGCGGGTATTTTCATCGGTCGGCTCCGTTGACGGATCGGCGAGCGCGACGAAAAGATTTTCCGCCGTTAATTTCAACGCGCGGTCCGGATTTTCTCCATTGCGACGCCGCTTGAAGGCATGCACCCAACGGCAGGCCACGGTGCCCTGAGGCGAGAACTCGGCGGCGTGAGCTTCGAGCACATCGTAACGCACGATCTCGAGCGCCGCGCCCACCCGCGCCAAGTAACTCGCCACCCGCGCACCGTCGACAAATGATTCACCCGAGACGAGGCACGTCGAAGCGAGAGGCTGCAGATGCATTTCCATAGGCTTTCTTGTTTACCTCCACGCTGCGCGGACGCTAGCACTTTCCCTCCGCATGAAGGGCAGACTCATCACCATCGGCGATATTCACGGATGCCATCTCGAATTCGCCGAACTCCTCAGACGACTCGAGCTCACGCCCCATGATCGCGTCGTGTTGCTTGGCGATCTGGTCAATCGTGGACCAGACAGCAATCGCGTCATCGAGCTGGCGCGGGAGCACGCCGCGGTCGCCTTGCTCGGCAACCACGAATTTCGCCTTCTCAAATATCGCCATACCGGCCAAAGAAAATTTCTGAAAAAAGGTGACCTTGAAACCGTCGCCCGGCTTCGGCCGGAGGACTGGCGGTATCTTGAACAGATGCCACTCACTTTCTCCGCGCCCGAGTTCGGTGCCGTTTTTGTGCACGGTGGTTTTTTGCCGGAAATTCCTTGGGCCGAACAAACGGCGGAGATTGTCACAAAAATCCAAGTGGTCGATCGATCCGGCCACGCCGCGAAACGGGCCGATGCACCTGCGTCCCCCGCGTGGGCCGATCTTTGGCGCGGCCCGCCTTTTGTGGTGTACGGTCACACGCCCCGACCCGAGGTCTACTCCAGTCCTTGGGCCGTGGGTATCGACACCGCTTGTGTTTTCGGCGGCGCCCTCACCGCTTATATTCTCCCGGAAAAAGGTTTCATCCAAGTGCGCGCTCGCCAAAGCTATTGGTCATGACGGTCTACCCGAGTCTCAGCGGGATTCTTTTGCTCTGTATCGATATGCAGCCGGTTTTTGTGCGCGCGATCGCGGACGGCGGGGAAATCCAAAAGCGGTGCGCGCTAGCTCTCGCCGCAGCCAATGGGCTGGGTCTTCCCATCATCTTCACCGAGCAGGTGCCAAATAAACTGGGCGGCACCGCCTCGGAACTGCGCTCGCTCGCGCCAGATGCGCCGGTCGTTCCCAAGCAAACCTTCTCCGCCCTGGGCGAAAACTCTCTGCAGGAAGCACTGCGCCGCCCCCCCGCCGCCGAGCATCTGCTGCTGTGCGGCCTCGAGACCCCCGTGTGCATTTACCAGACCGCCGTGGCGGCTCTTGCCGAAGGCGGTCGCGTCACCGTGCTCAGCGACGCCATCGGCGCGCGCCGGTCCGCCGATGCGGCCGCTTGCCTCGACACCCTGCGCCATGCCGGCGCCCACATTCTGCCGACCGAGACGGTCTTCTACGCCCTCCTCCAAGACGTCCAACACCCGTTCTTTAAAACCTTCACGTCACTCGTAAAATCCCATGCCTGACTCACCCATGCTTTCCACGGTCCGCGATCTCAAGGGTCTCGGCACCGAAGCCAACGGCCGCCCTTTTGCCAGCCTTCTCGTTGTCAAAAAACTCGTCGCCAAGACGGCCGCGAACGGCAACACGTTCTTCAGTTTAGAACTCGGCGATCGTCACGGCTCATTTAATTGCACCCTCTTTGGCGACAGCGCCGTATTTGATATTTTCAAAACTGCCGGTGAGGGCGCGGTCGTGCGGATCGAAGGCAAAGTCGACTTTTATCAAGGCCGTTTCTCCCCGAAGCTCAGTCGGGCCCTCGCCCTCGGCGAAGACGAGTTAGGCGCGCCGGGCTTGCTTGAAAATCTCGTCGAGGTCGCGCCCGAAAACGCGGATCTCCTCTGGACCGAGTTCAATGTTTGCATTGACGCGATCGCTCACTCCGACTTGCGCGCTACGGTGCATGCAGTGTTCGCGGAAATCGGTACCGTCTTCCGCTGGTGCCCAGCCGCAGTTGCCATGCACCACGCTTACCGCCATGGTCTGCTGGAACATACCCTGCACATGGCGCGGGCCTGCCGCGCCCTTCTCCCCCTCTACCCCGAGGTCCACGCCGATCTCGCCCTCGCCGGTATTCTCCTGCACGACACCGGCAAAGCGATTGAGTACGAAGGCACGCTCGCGACGAAACGTAGCCGCCGCGGGATCCTGCAAGGTCATGTCGTCCTCGGCTATCAACTGACGCGTAAACACGGCATGAAAGCGAAGCTCGACCCCGAGCTCTTGGAACGTCTCGAACATATTATTCTCTCGCACCAAGGAGAACCGGAATGGGGCGCGGCGATTTACGCGGCCACGCCGGAGGCGGTGTTTGTTTCCATGATCGATAACCTCGACGCCCGCATGGGCATGGTCCAACGCGCCCTGCGCCAAGCCGATGGCTGTAACGAGTTCTCCGAGCGGCTGCCGGGACTCAGCACCCAGCTCCTCACCCGGCCTGTCCCTTCCGCCCCAGTTTCCACCATTGCCGCGCCACTCGCGCCAACCGTCACGGCCTCCGCCGCCACCGCCGTCGCCCCGGCCAGCGTCATGAATTAAGGCGCACCGCGCGCCTCGCGACCCGACCGGCCGACCCACCACCCGCACCCTAGCGCCGTGGGCTCGCGTCCGCGTTGCCCTCGGGGCTCCCGTATTTCACGCCGCAGCCATAAGCCTTGGTCTGGGCCATCGGCACCGCTTGGCCGCCCCGCAACGCGACGAGCGCCGCTTTCACGTAATTGTGCGCGTCCAAAGTATTCGCCAGCGTAGCCTGCGGCTGATCATCAATCGCTCCTTGGTAAGCGAGCGTCCCGTCGCGCGCGATCACGTAGACGTGCGGAGTCGTCTCCGCCGCGTAGAGCCGCCCGACTTGCCCACTCTGATCCCGAATGTAGGCCGTCGCGATCACGCCTTGTTTTTTCTGCCACTCCCGCGATTTGATCGGGTCGAGGTCACCCATCGCCGTAGAATTAATCTGCAGCCAAATCACCCCGTCGGCCGCCGCCATCGCTTGGGTACCCGGCAGGTTTCCGCTCCGATAATGCCGAACCACAAACGGGCACGCCGGATTGAGCCATTCCAACACGACCACTTTCCCTCGAAAATCAGAAACCTTCTGCGTTTTTCCCGCCAGATCCGTGAACGTAAAATCCGGCGCCGGCTGGCCGGGCGCCACTGCGCCATCCACCACGCCAGCTAGGCTGAGACCGACCAAAATGAACGCTACCCAACGAGTATTAACGCGTGTCGTCATAAAAAATAAGATTTCGCACCGCCGCGAGCACCGCAAGGATTCCTCCCGTCAAGGCGGACGAGGCAAGCGAAATGAATGCTAAAAACGCGCCTCCCACCAAGCCTGGCGATCCCTTGAGCCTGAAATAGTTTTTTTAAACCGGCGCCCCCTGCAGGTGAGACCGCCGACGGAGGGGAAATTCAACGGCTTTCACAAAGCGGCCACGCTCCCAGGAAGGCTCCTCTTCCGTTGGCATGCCCGACATGTCCCCTATCGCCCACACTCATAAAAAACCGTCCCCGCCGCTGGCCCGCCGGCCCCACGCCGGATAACCACGCACAGACAAGCCAAGCCGCCCGACGTGCCGCGTGCCTCAGGGCTGTCATGGGGCGGATCTGCCGCGGGCGACGGCGTGGACGGGCGACGGCGGGGAGCCTCCGGTGGAAACCCTTGAGAGTGCGGCGCGGGCGACGGTCTGCGGACGGGAGTGCGTATCCAATTTATCAGTACATAACCGCGACCGGATCTATTTCGCTTGGGCCATGCCCGGCTGATTCGGCTCGCGCCAGCCGGCGGATAGCCGCGACGCTTCCTGATCTCAAAACCCGCGCGCCGCTCGCGCCGGCCCGCGGCGCATCGGCACCTACCGCCAAAAACCGCGGTTTGGGCCCTGGCCGCGCTGCCAACCGGCCGCTACGACTAAAAACGGCCCGCGGCCCGCTTTTTTCGGGTTTCGCTTGGGAAAAAGTCGATCAAACGACCCGAGTATGAAAAATCGCGCCTAAGGCCGCTCCATGTCAAAAAGATCCCGCGTCCGCGTATAACTCGATCCACCCATCCGCCCGATCAAATCAAGTTTACCCGGATCGACCTGACCGTCCTCACCGAGCACCGACTCCGCCACGTGCGCCACCTGAATACGGCCAAAAACCACGTTAGCGGCCGCTGGGCCCTCGCCGATTCCTACGATGCGGTCGAGCGTGCATTCATATGCCACCGGCGCCGCCGCCACCCGCGGCGGTCGCACGCGCAGACTCGGCACCGGCGCAATCCCAAATGCCGCGAACTCGCTCTCGCCATAGGGCAGCATCGCCGAACTCCGGTTCATCGCCTCAGCTAGTGAAAACGGAACCAAATTAACCACAAACTCCCGCACGAGTTCTATATTTCTCACCGTATCTTTCTTTTCACCCGCTTTCGTGTTCACCGGCACAAACATCAACGTCGGCGGATTTGCGGTCACTCCTTGAAAAAAGGAAAACGGCGCCAAGTTAGTCCGCCCATCCGGAGAAATCGTCGAAACCCAGGCGATCGGGCGGGGTACTATCGTGGAAATCATCCAACCATAGGCTTCGCGCGGTTTAAGTGATGAAAAATCCAGAAGCATAACGTGATAATTTTTTTCATCCTAGACCAACTTCTCAACTTCGGCGACGCCAATTCCTCGATTACCGAAATGCCCGCAGCGCTAGGCACACCAACGCCCTACCACCACCAGCCGTAATCTCAGTCTGCCGCCCAAATCTCGCCGGCTCGCCGCGCAAACCTACTCGCCCACTTTAAAACTGGCCCGCAATTCTCCTCGCCGAACTTCGCTACGCCGTTTTTAGTTCCCTCTGACGATGACTCCTTTCGGAACTCTTCCTGACGGTCGCCCCGCGCACCTCTTCACTCTCGAAAATAACTCCGGAATGCGCGCCGAGATTTCCAACTATGGGGGGACCCTCGTCCGCCTCCTCGCTCCCGACCGCTACGGCCAACTCGCCGATGTCGTCCTCGGCTTCGATCGCTGCGAAGACTACGCTGCGCAGTCCGCCTTCTTCGGCTGCATCGTCGGTCGCGTCGGCAACCGCATCGCCGGCGGACAATTTACACTCGACGGACGCACGTTTCAATTAGCCATCAATAATGCCCCCGGAGGATTCCCCTGCCATCTTCATGGCGGCAACCTTGGCTTTGATAAAAAGCTCTGGCTCACCTCGGCCCACGCGACCCCCGCCGGCCCCAGCTTGATCTGTCGCTATCTCAGCGCTGATGGCGAGGAGGGTTATCCCGGCAACCTCAGCGTCACCGTCACCTACACCCTGACTGCCGCCAACACCCTTCGTATCCACTATATGGCGACAAGCGATCAACCTACTCCAGTCAATCTCACCAACCATACTTTTTTCAATCTCGCCGGCGAGGGTTCCGGCGATATCTGCAACCACGTCCTCACGCTGCACGCTGCCCGCTATACGCCCGTCAGCGCCGGCCTAATTCCGCTCGGCCACCTCGCCCCGGTCGCGCAGACGCCCCTCGATTTCACCACCCCTCAACCCATCGGCACCCGCATCGCCGCGCCTCACGAACAACTCGAAGTCGCCGGCGGTTATGACCATAACTATGTCATCGACCAGCCCGATGGTCGCCATGTCGCGGCCACCGTCTATGAGCCCAGTTCCGGGCGAGTCCTCGAGATGCGCACGACCGAGCCGGGCGTTCAGCTTTACACGGGGAACTTTCTCGACGGTTCCTTTCCGGCCAAAAATGGCCATCGGTACCACCACCGTCATGGCTTCTGCCTGGAGACCCAGCATTTTCCCGATTCCCCCAACCAGCCGGCTTTTCCCTCCGTGATCCTGCGGCCGGGCACGACCCTCGATTCCACGACCGAATTCCGGCTGAGCTGCCGATGAGCGCAAAATTACCCGAGGCACCCGCCCCTCACGCTCACGCCCACTTCGCGCCACTTGCCGCGCCTCCGCGGCCGCGCGGTTGCCGCCACCCCCTCGGCCGCCTCATTTTTTTCACGCTCGCCTTATTCGCCACGAGCTGTGCCCGAAAAAATGACGCGTCTACCCACACCGGCGCAACCGCTTCTAACAACAGCGCCAACCTGCCCGCCACGGCCACCACGGCTTTCAAATCGGGCGAGTGCCGCGCGTGTCACCAAGAAATTTATACCGCCTGGGCCTCGTCCGACCACGCCTTGGCGCATCGCGCGGTTGACGCGCAAAAAGATGCCGACGCGTTCTCCGCGCCGCGCGCTTTGTCGCTCCACGGCGTCAATTACCAGCTCGACTGGCAAGACGGCCGGCCCGCTTTCACCGAAACCCGGACCAATCTGCCGGCCGATCACTACCGCGCAGAATTCGTTCTAGGCTATAAGCCTATCCGCCAATACGTCATTCCCGCTGCCAACGGTCGCTATCAGGCCGCCGAACTCACGTTCGATCCATCTAAGAACGAATTCTTTAACGTCTTCAGCGACGAGCGCCGCCAGCCGGGCGAATGGGGCCACTGGCGGGGCCGCGGAATGAATTGGAACTCAATGTGCGCCCACTGCCATCTCACCGACTATCGAAAAAACTACGCGCCCGAAACCGATACCTACACGACCACCTGGCGCGAACACGGCATCGCCTGCGCCCAATGTCATGGCGACCTGCCGGCCAGTCACGTCGATCCCCAACGAAAACCCGCCACCACCCCGGCCCCCGTCACCGCCGCAGATCTCAAGCGCGCCCAAGAAACCTGTGCGCCTTGCCACGCCCGTAACGAATTACTCACCGGTCGACTCGTCCCCGGGGCTCCTTACGCGGACCACTATCGCCTCACCCTGCCCACCGAGGCCTCCGTCTTTTATCCGGACGGCCAGATGCGCGATGAAGATTTTAACTACACCTCTTTTCTCACCAGCCGCATGGGCGGCAAGGCCGGCGTCACCTGTCTCGATTGCCACGATCCGCACAGCGGAAAAACCAAACTAGCCGTTGAAAATAACGCCATTTGCCTGCAGTGCCATGGACCCTCCCCTCGCCTCAACGCCCCCGTCATCGATCCCCTCGCCCACTCTCATCACTCCGGTAACAGCACCGGTAATCGCTGCGTTTCCTGCCATATGCCCACCACGGTTTATATGCAGCGGGACCCTCGCCACGACCATGGTTTCATCAAACCCGATCCCCTTCTCACCAAGGAACTCGGTATTCCCAACGCCTGCAACCGTTGCCATACCGACCAAACTACCGACTGGGCCATCACGCACGCGGATAAATGGTACGGCGCGAAGCTCAACTCCCGCCAACGCGAGCGCGCTCGCGCCGTAGCCGCTGCGCAAGCCAACGCCCCCGCCGCCGCCAGTAAACTCCTCGCCCTCATCGCCAGCGAAGACGTACCGGCTTGGCGGGCCACGTTAATTCAACTCACCCGCGGATTCACTTCCACCGAACCGCTCGTCTTATCGGTCGCTCGCGAAGCCCTCAAAGATCCCGATCCACTCGTCCGTTCCGCGGGCGCGCAAGTCCTCGGCTCCGCCCCTCATCAAGCCGCCGCCCTCCGCCCTCTTCTCAACGACGCCACCCGCCTCGTTCGTCTCGATGCCGCTTGGCCCCTCTCCACGGAACTCCCCGAAAAGTCACCCGCGCGGATCGAACTCGACGCCTACCTCGCCGTCAGCGCCGACCAGCCGGCTGGTCGCATGCGCATCGGCCAAGACCTCTTTAACCGCGGACGCACCGCCGAGGCCGAACATAACCTGCGTCAGGCCGTCGCTTGGGATCCCAACTCTCCCGGCATTCTTGACGCCCTCGGCGTCGTCCTCAATGAGGTCGGTAAAACGGCTGAAGCCGCCGCCACCTTATGGCGCGCCGCCCAGCTCAGCCCAGGCGACGCCACCGCCTCCTTCAACGCCGCTCTCGCCTTCGCCGGCGCCCGCAAACTCGCCGACGCTGAATTCGCCTTGCGCGAGACCCTCCGCCGCAACCCACGCCACGACCGCGCCTCTTACAATCTTGGTCTCCTCTTCGCCCAGACCGGTCGCGCCGCAGAGGGGATCACCGCGATCCTCGCCGCCGAACAATCCGCTCCCCAGATCGCCGATTACCCCTACGCCCGCGCCACGATCCACTGGCAACGCCAAGAACGCACCGCCGCCATCGCCGCCGCGCAACGCGCGCTCTCAATCGACCCAGCCCACGCCGAGGCCCGCGCGCTTCTTAACCAGCGCTAGGCTGTCGGTCGGAGTTGGCCGCCAGGGTGTTTTTCATAACGATGCGACTTTTGCTGAATTCAAATTCTCCCATCATTCATATTCGAGCCCTTGATTTCCCGGGTCCACCAGGGTGCTCGACCCCGCCGCCGGCCCATTCCCGTGCCGCCCTCGACCTCCCACTCCGGCTAGAATCTAGCCCGCTTCCAGTCAAGAGTTCGATCTCGTCCCGTCTGCGCCGATAAAAAGCACCGCCATCGGCCGATCGTACCCGGGCGTGATCACATCGCCTTGCTCTGCTCTGACGGATCTTCCCCTGTTTCGGATAATTAAATTAGATGATTACGAGTGAAAACTTAGCGGTTATGTGTTGTCACTAAATCATGATAAATAGCCTTGCGCCCGGCGGCGCGGGCCCCAGCGTCGGGGCATGTTCATCAAGCGCA